>JADGGV010000457.1 GCA_019689775.1 Gemmatimonadota bacterium | reverse complement strand
CTCCGGGGCTGAGTGACCGGGCCGGTCGGCGGGGGAGGCCGGGGGCGGGGCTGGCGCCCGGCGCGCGAAACAACCACTATGTCTCGCGCGTCCGCGAGCCGGAAGTGCGCCGCCCCGTCCGTCGGGTTGGCGGGCCGCGTGCGGCGCCCCGTGGTCGTCTATCCGTCGTCGTGCTCCGGCACGGACCCGTCCGCCGCGCCGGCCCGCGCAGGTTCGGTCCGGCGACCGGTCGAGCAACCCACCGCGCCCGCTCTGGCGAGTCGGCGGCGCTCCCGAAGGCCCGATGAAGCGAAGTCGCCTCCTCCCGGGTGTGATCCGCAGCCCTGCCGTGCGACCGTGGGCGTGGCTCGGCCTCCTCGGTTTCCCCGTTCTTCTCGCGCTCGCGTCGGCTGGCGGCGCGGCGGGGCAGCAGTCGGACGAGCGGGTGTCGGCCGTCGAGTGCTGTCAGAATGTGCTGGTGCCCCTGGCGGCCCGGGCCGTCGCCCTCGGGCAGGCGGCGGTGGCGGACACTGCCGCCGACGCGTTCTTCTACAACCCGGCCGGTCTGTCGCGTCTGCTCGCCCGGCGCGTGGAGGTCTACCACACGCCGCTGCCGGACCAGGTCCAGTTCGACGCGGTCTCGCTGCTGCTGCGCCCGTGGGGGGTCGGGGCGCTCGGGATCACGTACGAGCTGCTCGACTTCGGCGAGCAGCAGGGGACCGACACGAACAACAATCCGACGGGCACATTCTTCGAGCAGGACCATCTGCTGGCGGCGACGTTCGCCGCGGAGCTCGCCGCGGGCGTTTCGGGCGGGTTGACCTACAAGCTCTTTGTCGTGCACGCCTCGTGCTCCCCGGCGTGCAAGGCCGAGAGCGGGAGCACCGCGATGGTGGACGCGGGGGTGCAATTCCACCCGCGGCGGGCGCCCTGGCTCGCCGCCGGCGCTTCGCTCCAGAACGCCGGCCTGCCGCTTCAGATCGTCAACAAGGAGCAGGCGGATCCCACGCCGCTGCGGGTGCGGGCCGGCGCGAGCGTGCAGGCGCTCCACTTCGTGCGCGCCGACACGACGCTGGCGCTGTGGGTGTCCGGGCAGCTCGAGGGGAGCGGGCTCGAGGCGCGCGACCCCGTCCTGGCGCTCGGCGCCCAGCTCTCGGTCGGCGAGGTCATGCGCGTCCGCACCGGGTACCGGGGCGGCACCGGGAGCGGCGCCGGGCTCTCCCTCGGAGTCGGGTTCTCGGTCGACCGCTTCGTCCTCGACATCGCAAAGCCGGTCACGACGACGGCGCTCGCGCCGGAGGGGACGTTCTACGTGTCGCTCGGCATCCTGCTGGACCGGCCGGGCCGGCAGGCGACGCAGGCCTCGCCGCCGGAGCCGTCCCGCCGCCTCTGAGCCGTCCGCCAGCCGACCCTCGCCGCCGTAGGAGAAATCCCGACACCCGGTCGCCGGCCGTTCCCGACAGCGGCGGCGCCCCGAATTCCTCACCTTTCCGTGTGGAATTTGGACATCGCCGACCGGAGGGGCCGATGATCTCACAGACCGCCGAGCATGCGTTGCGCGCCGTGCTGTACCTGGCCCGTCAGCCGGGCGCGCGGAGCGTGCCGGCGGAAGCGATCGCCGCGGCGCTGGGCGCGCCGCGGAACTACCTGTCGAAGACGCTCCAGCAGCTCGCGAAGGCCGGGATCGTGGTCGGGACGCGGGGCCCGACGGGCGGCTTCCGGCTGGCCGTGCCGGCGGACGCCCTGACGGTGGCGGATCTGGTCGCGGTGTTCGACGAGGAGCCGCGCTCGGCGATGTGCCTCCTCGGCGGCGTACGGTGCACCGGCGAGTCGCCGTGTGCGGTGCATTCCCGGTGGAAGGCGGTGACGGCGGAGGCGCGGGCGCCGCTGCGGCGGACGGTGATCGCCGACCTGCTACGCGACGCGGACGCGCAGGGCGGGGCGGCGGAGGCGACGGCCTCGAGCGGGGCGGCCCCCGGCGCCTCGTAACGGCCGCGCGGCGCCGATCCGCGGAGGCTTGATTCGCGGGGCCGCGTCTCGTACCATGGGGCCGTCACAGGAGGCGGGTCCGTGGCGCGAATCGGCGGGGCCCCTGCCGCGACTCCGGCGCCCGGCCGGCGCGTCCCGCGCCCGAGCCGCATGGCGGACCGCCAGCATTGCCCGCCTTACCCTCTGCCGGAGATCGGTGTGATGACCCGGACGCGAAGTCGCCGCGCGATCCTGTCCGTCGCGCTCGTGGGCGCCGTGCTGCCCGCCGGGACGCTGGCGGCGCAGGAGGCGAAGGTCCGCGTCGCCGTCCTCGGGATCGAGAACAACAGCGGCTTCACGCAATGGGGCGAGAAGCTGGGCGCGGCGGCGGCGGACGAAATCACGAACCAGCTCGTCCGGTCCGGCGCCTTCTCCGTGATCGAGCGCAACAAGATCGACCATGTGCTGGCGGAGCAGCACCTGGCGATGAGCGGCGCGCTCGACCCGAAGGACGCCGCGAAGATCGGCCGCATCCTCGGCGCGCAGGTGGTCGTGCTCGGCTCGATCACGCAGTTCGCGGTCGACACGAAGCGGGCCGGCATCGGCCGGCTCGCGGTCGCGGCCGCCTATACGCAAGCCGAAAGCAAGCTCGACCTCCGCCTCGTCAACACGACGACCGCGGAGATCATGGCTGTCGCGGAAGGTGCGGGGAAGAAGCGGTTCGGCGGCGCGGCCTACAAGGACATCGACCTGAGCCGGACGTTCGATCTCGGGGTGGCGCAGGCCGCGCTGCGCCCGGCCGTCGAGGAGGCCGTCTCGGAGCTGCTCAAGCAGACGGGGAAGCTCGCATCGATCGCGCCGGCGCCCGCGAGCGCGAACGTGGTGGGCGTGCGCGAGAAGAGCATCTACATCGACCAGGGCGCCAACGGCGGGCTCCGTGTCGGCCAGCGCCTCGACGTCTTCCGCGTGGTCGACCAGATCAAGGATGCGCAGGGCAACCTGCTGGACGAGGTCACGAAGAAGGTCGGCGTCCTCGAGATCAGCCGGGTGCTCTCCAAATCCTCGATCTGCACGGTGGTCGAGGGCGAGGCGAAGGTCGGCGACACGGTCCGGCCGTCCGCGACCGTCGCCTCCGGCGCCAGGAAGCCGTGACGCCGGGCGCCCGGCGCGGTCAGCTCCCGGCGAACCGGCGCGCGGCCGACCGGGCAGCCTGCCGCCCCACCTCCGCCGCCGCCTCGTTCAGCGCCGCCTCCGGCGTCGGCCCGAGCTTTCCCGGCGTCTGACCGCCACCCACCTGGAACGTCTCCACCGCCACGAGCCGGCCCGACGTCGCGTCGTACATCTTCACCGTGAGGCTCGCGCTCCCGGTGAAGAACTGACCGACCGAGGGAACGGCCTGGGCGCGGATGCTGCCGACCAGCACCGTGCCGGCGCCGAACTCCCGGCCCAGCTCCGCGATGCGGCTGCCGTCCCCGGCCGTCGCGGCGCGCATCGTCGCGCGGTTCTCCTGGATCTCCGTCACCTCGTTCTGGTCCACCACCTGGAGATCGTTCGCCAGCAGCTCCGACAGCAGCGCCGCCTCGGCGGCGCCGACGCCGCCGTCCTCCGGGCCCTGCACGAGCGCGAGGATGCGGTTGCGCGGCAGCGGCGGCGCGGCCTTGCTCGCCGGGGCGGGCGCGGGCGCGGGCGCGGGCGACGACGGCGCGGCGACGGCGCGGCCGCTCTCCCGCGTCGCCGAAGCGGTCGCGCCGGCGGCGGCCGG
>JADGGV010000456.1 GCA_019689775.1 Gemmatimonadota bacterium | reverse complement strand
GGCGGCGGGTGGGGCCGGCGGCGCCGGCAGCGCAGCCGCCGCCGCGGGTGCCGGCGGCGCCGGCGGTGCGGGCGGCGCGGGGACCGCCGGGCTCGCCGGCGGCGCGGGAGCCGCCAACAGCGCGGCCGGCGCGGATGGCGCGGCCAACGGCGTCTGCGCCGCGGCGCCGGCCGCCGTCAGTCCGAGCCCGAGGATGGTGGCGAAACCGAAGGCTGCGTACGTTCGTTTGCCCATCGCGTCCCTCCCCCGTTTCGAGTCACTGGCCGAAGCTCGTCGCGCGGCTACCTCGCGTGCGACTCGAGCCACCCCGCGCGGAACGCGCGGATCGCGTCCGTCACCGGCAGACCGGCGGCCTCGTAGGTCACGACCTCCAGCGTCGGGTCCTCCGCCAGGCGGAGCTGGCCGGTCCGCGTCTGTCCGCGCTGCACGTAGCGGATCGAGACGACGTCGCCGGGACGGTGCGCGCCGATCACGGCCAGGAGCGCGGCCTCGTCGCTGATCGGGCGGTCGTCGATGGCCTCGATGCGGTCGCCCTCGTCGACGCCCGCCTCGTAGAGCGGCGTGCCGATGAGGGTCGGTCCGGCGACCGTCGCGGCGCCGTCCGCGAAACGGAGCCCGCGCGTCGGGCCGATCCACGCCTTCCCCGCATGCGCCGGGCGGAGCAGCAGTCCGGCCGGGGCGAGGAGCGACTTGTAGTCCACGACCTCGCGCCCCTCGACGTAGCGGCGGAAGAATTCGTTGGCGAACGCCGTGTCCTTCGTGATCTCGCCGAGCGTGCGGCGCAGGTCGGCGCGGGTGTACGGCCGCTGCGGCGTCTCGTCGGCCTGCGGCCGGCCGTAGGCCTGCCACACCGCGCGCATGTAGTCGTCCAGCGTCCGGTTGTAGCGCTCGCGGAGCGTCAGGTCGAGCGCGAGGCCGAGCACGCCGCCCCAGGTGTAGTAGGAGATGAACGTGTTCTCCAGGTTGACCCGGTCGATGGAGACGGCCGCGTCCGCGAACGGCGCGTACTCGCTCATCTCGACCGCGCTGCGGAAGCGCCGCGCCGGCGAGTTGATCACCGCGTTCAGCCCGCCGCCGATCGTCGCCGCGTACTCGTCCAGCGACATGATCCCGGCCCGGCGCACGATGAGCGGCGTGTAATACTGCGTGAAGCCCTCGCCGAACCAGAGGTTGCCGGACATGTCGGCGCGCTCGAAGTCGAACGGCTCGATCGCGCGGTCGCGGATCCGCTCCATGTTCCACGAGTGGAAGAACTCGTGCGCGACCGTGCCGATGTTGCGCGCGGCGGCCTCGCGCAGCGAGCGGCTACTCGTGATCAGCGTCGAGTTGCGGTGCTCCATCCCGTCGCCGAACACCCACGGCAGATAGTCGACCAGGAACGTGTAGGTGCCGTAGTCGTACGGCGCGAGCTCGCCGAAGACCGCCTCCTCCTCGCGCACCACCTTCCGCACCCAGTCGGCGTAGGCCGCCGCCTCCTGCGGCGTGCCGTCATGGTGCAGCACGAGCCGCAGCGTGTACTTCCCGCCCGGCCCGGCCGTCCATTCGTGCAGGTCGTAGGCGGACAGCTCGGTCGGCGAGTCCATGAAGTACTGGAGGTGCGGCGCCGTGAACGTGTTCGTCGCACACGCCGACGTCCCCGGCGGCTCGCACGCCGGGACCAGTTGCGTCGCGATCTTCCAGCCGGGGCGCGGATGGAACGTCACGCGCACGGGCCGCGCCTCCAGCCCGCGCGCGAACATGAACGCCGCCGGCATGTTGAAGTGCGCGTGCGTCGAATCGATCCCGACGTACGTCCCGTCGGCGTGGTCGCCGAACAGCGTGTAGGTGATGGTGACGGTGCCGTCGTGCCCGGCCACGTCCCACTCGTACGGCGTGGGGTGCGTCACCACGAGGCGGCGGCCCCGGGAATCGGTCGCGGATACGTCGTAGACGTTCTTCGCGAACTCGTGCAGCGCATAGCGCCCGGGCGAGGACCGGGCCATGAGCGCCTGGAGCGGGCGCCCGGGCACGAGCCCCGGGAACGTCACGGTGATGCGCGCCTCGTGGTGGACGGCGTTCGGGAAGGTGACGTCGTACGTCACCGGCGCGGCCGCGGCGCGCTCTCGCGCCTGCTGCGCGCCGGCGCCCGACGGGGCGAGCGCCGCGGCCGCGACGATTGCCAGGGCGGCGACCTTCATGCAGCCTCCTCGCTGCGTGTGCACGATGATCGGAGCCGGCGCACCGCGCGGCCGGCGCGAACATGCTACAGTGGCCGGTGACCGCCCGACAGGGGCGCCGCCGGCGCCTCACCCGAGCAGCTCGCCCCGCAGCACGGTGACGGCCTGGCCGCCGAGGAGCACGCGCTCGCCGCGCACCTGGACGCGCAGCACGCCGCCGCGCGGCGACGCCTGGTACGCCAGGAAGTCCGACTTCCCGAGCCGGCCCTCCCAGTACGGCCCGAGCGCGACGTGGGCCGAGCCGGTGACCGGGTCCTCCGCCACGCCGGCGCGCGGCGCGAAGAAGCGCGAGACGAAGTCGTACGGCGCCGTCGTCGCCCGCGCGGTCACGATCACGCCGCGCGCCTTCACCTGCTCGAGCCGCCCGATGTCGGGGCGCAGCGAGCGAACGACGTCCTCGGAGCCGACCTCGACGAGGTAGTCGAACTTGTTGCGGCCGACGAAGTGCGCCTCGACGCCGAGCGCCTCGAGCAGCCCCTCCGGTGGGTCGGCGGCCTCGACGCGCTTCGCCGGGAAGTCGAGGCGGATCCAGTCGCCGTCACGGTCCGCCGTGAGCACACCGCTGCGCGTGTGGAAGACGGCCTGCTCGCCCTCGGCGAGGTGGCCTTCCTCCCAGAGCGCATGCGCGCTGGCCAGCGTGGCGTGCCCGCACAGGTCCACCTCGACGGCCGGCGTGAACCAGCGCAGGTCGAACGCATCCCCGTGGCGGTGCAGGAACGCCGTCTCCGACAGGTTCATCTCCCGCGCGACCGCCTGCATCCACTCCGCCTCGCGCGGCTCCGGGAGCAGGCACACGGCCGCGGGATTGCCGCGGAACGGCTCCGCGGTAAACGCGTCCACCTGCGTGATCCGTAGCGTCATTTACTCTTCCTCCTCCTCGTCCGCGCGCCGGCCCGCCATCTCGCGGTCCATGAGCAGCAGCGCGGTGCGGTTGTCGCCGACCATCTCGAGCTGCGCGACGATGTCCGCGGCCGTCTTCTCCTCCTCCACCTGCTCGGTCACGAACCACTGGAGCGCCACCTGCGTCGGGTAGTCGTTCTCCGCCGCCGCGAGCGCGTAGAGCCGGTGGATCATCGCCGTGACCTGCCGCTCGTGCGCGAGCGCCTGGCGGAAGATCTCGAGCGGCGAGGCGAAGTGCGCCGGCGGCGCGTCGATCGCCTGCAAGACGACGCGCCCGCCACGGTCGTTCACGTAGTCGAACAGCTTCATGGCGTGCGTGACTTCCTCCCGCGCCTGCGCCCGCATCCAGCTCGCGAAGCCGAGCAGGCTCTCCGCCTCGAAGTGCGCGGACATCGCCAGGTAGAGGTACGCCGAGTAGAACTCGTTCTTAATCTGCTCGTTGATGGCGTCCTGCACGGGCTGGTTCATCCCGCTCATCATCGCCTCCGTTCCGGGCCGTGGCCGATCGGGTCTGCGGCGGTCGTCGTGCCGGGGCAATGTACGTGGCCCGGCGGCGGGCGTCACGGCCGCGCTCACGGCGGGCGGGGAATGCGGGCTCGACGG
>JADGGV010000455.1 GCA_019689775.1 Gemmatimonadota bacterium | reverse complement strand
CGACAGACCCATGCCCGAACGCCCCAACCCCGAACTCCCTCCGTCCTCCGTCACCGCCTCCGCCGCCCCGTACGGTTGGTAGCGTGCGCACGCCGCCGGCGGCGGGGCGTGGTCGAAGGGGCGCGCATCGCCGGGCGGGATCGAGTCGACGGCGGTGCCGCGCGCGACGAGCGAGCGCCGCGCGTCCGCATACGCCTGCGACGCGATCCCCGCGGCCGGCACGGGCACCCAGTTCGGGTCGGAGTTGCCGCGCGCGTCGGCCATGCCCACGCGCAGCGCGGAGACGATCGCGTCGAACGCGGCCGCGGAGCGCGTCGGCAAGCCGAGCTTCGGCAGGTCGATCGGCTCGAGCAGCTCGAGCGTGTGCAGCACCTGGAGCCCGGTCTGCGGCGGCGGCGCGGAGAGCACGACGCGGCCGTGGTACTCGGTGCACAGCGGGCGCTTCCACTGCGGCCGGTAGCCAGCCAGGTCGGCGAGCGTCGCCGGGTGGCCGCCGGCGTTCAGCGTCGCCACGACCTGGCGGGCGGTTTCGCCCTCGTAGAAGCCGGCCCGCCCCTGCTCGGCGATGCGCCGGAGCGACGTCGCCAGCTCGGGGTTGCGCAGCACGGTGCCGGGCGGGAGCGGCCGGCCGTTCGGCCAGTAGCGCGCGAACGACGCCGGGAAGCGCGCCAGCTTCGCCGAATCCGAGCGGATGAAGCCGGCCAGGATGTCGCCGATCGGGAAACCCTCCTCGGCCAGCCGGATCGCCGGCGCCATGACCCGCGCCCGCGGCAGCTTGCCGAAGCGCTCGTGCAGCGTGAGCAGTCCGGCGACGTCGCCCGGGATCCCGACGATGCGCAGGTCGCCCGGCCGCAGCCGTCCCGACGCCGTGTGCCCCCGGAACGACTCCGCGTTCTGCGCCGCGTAGAAGTCCAGGTAGTACGGCTTCGCCTCCCGCTGGATCCACACGAGCGCGGCGCCGCTCCCGCCGAGCCCCGACATCTGCGGCTCGACCACGCCGATCGCGAACGCGGTGGCGACGGCGGCGTCCACGGCGTTCCCGCCCGCGCGCAGGATCTCGAGCCCGGCCTCGCTCGCGAGCGGATTCGCCGACGTGACCACCGCGTGCTCCGCGACGATGCGCTTGCCGGCGTCGGGCGGCGGCGTGGGGCCCGGGCGGTTGCGCGCGGCCGACGAGCAGCCGCTCAGGACGGCGAGGACGAGAAGGGCGGAGACGGAGCGTGCTACGGCCATCGATCAGCAATCCCGGTCATCAGAAATACGGAGGGCGGAGCCGCGATTCTACGGCTCCGCCCTCACCCCGGCAAGACGACCCGGGGCTGGCCGGGACGAGGTCGGTACACGCCCCACCGCGCCCGTACCTCGTCACACGGCCACTTGCGGCGCGCCACCCCCGGAGGGGCGGCTGCCAGGCCCGTTACTTCACCACCTGGCCCGTCTTCGCATCCACGAGCACGGTCGTCGAGTGCGTCGCCTTCGCGGGCCGGATCCAGAACGCGTACACCAGCTTCCCGCCGCGCTCCTCGATCCGCTGCCGCACCAGGCGGCCCTGCACCTCCTTCTCCGCCGTCGCCCGCGCCGCCTCCGGCGTCACCGTCGCCTGCTTCAGCAGGCCCGGCTTCGCCTCGGTGATCGAGGGGGCATGCGACGTCGCGGTCGCGTGGCTGGCATGGGCCTTCCCCTGCGCCGGCGCCGTCGCCGCCGGCTTCGCCGCCACCGTCGATTGCTTCTGGGGTTGCTGCGCCGATGCGCCTGCGGCCAGCGCGCCGCTGAGCAGCGCGGCGATGGCCAGCGCGTAACGGAACTGCATGCTCGCAATCCTCCCACCCACCTGTACACGGCCGTGCGCCGCCGAGGGCGCCGCCGCACGAGCGTTGCCGCTCACGGGGAAGGAAGCTAACCGCCGAACCTTACACCACGGTGACAGGCGAGAGGGGAAGGGAGAAGCGGAAGCAGGTGCCCGCGCCGGGTCGGCTCTCGACCTCGAGCCGGGCGTCGTGGACGCCGGCGATCCAGCGCGCGATCGCGAGCCCGAGCCCCGCGCCGGACGTCGTGCCGCGCGCCGCCTCGCCGCGGTAGAAGCGGTCGAAGATGCGGGGCAGCTCGCCGGCGGGGATCCCCGGCCCGGTGTCCGTCACGGTGACCGTGGCCGCGCCGCCCGAAGCGATGACGTCGACGACGACCTCGCCGCCGGAGCCCGTGAACTTCGTCGCGTTGTCGAGGAGGATGAGCAGGAGCTGCTGCACGAGCTGCACGTCGCCCTCGACGGGCGCCTCGTCGTACGCGCGCAGCCGTAGCGCGACGCCACGCTCCTGCGCCAGCGGCGCCGCCGCCTCCACCGCCTCGCTGGCCGCGTCGTCGAGGAAGAAGCGCTCGCGCCGCAGCGAGCGCTCGCCCGCGTCCGCGCGCGCCAGCATCAGCAGCCCGTCGACGAGCGTGCCCAGGCGCCGCGCATCCGTCGCCACGCCGCGCAGCGCTGCCGCGTACTCGGTCCCCGAGCGCTCCCGCGCCAGCGCCAGGTCGGCCCGCGCCCGCAGCGTCGCCACCGGCGTGCGCAGCTCGTGCGCGGCGTCGGCGACGAAGCGCCGCATGTGCGCGAGCGCCTGCTCGAGCGGCCGGACGGACAGCCGCGCGATCCGCTGCCCGACCGCCGCGATGACCAGGAGCGCAAGTAGCGCCACGGCGCCGAACGCGACCAGGACGCGCGCCATCGGCCGCTCGACCGCGGCCTCGTCGCCCGCGGCGACGACGGCCCAGACCGAGCCGTCGTCGAGGCGCACGGCCTCGCCGTGCAGCCGCCAGCGCTGCCCGGTCGGGCCGGCCACGCTCAGGTCGGCGGGCCGACCGCGCAGCGCGACCAGCGCGGCGCGCCGCACGTACTCCGGCACGGCGGCCGGGCCGACGGCCCGCCCGGCGCCGTCGAAGACGAACACCGGCCGGTCCTCGTCGTTCAGCTCGGCGGCGGCCGCGAGCACCGCTTGCCGCGCGGAGAGCCCGCCCACCGCCTGCACCCGCGCCGCCCGGCCGACCGCCTCCGTCGCATCGCGCAGCGAGCGGTCCAGCTCGTCGGAGACGATGCGCATCACCGCCGCGTACAGCGCGCCGACCAGCGCCAGGAGGATGAGCGAGGAGGTGGCGGCGTACCAGAGGAAGAGGCGGCGCCGGAAGACCGCCGGCGTGGGGAGCGGCGCCGGCGGGACCGACGGCTGCCCGGCCGCGGACGCGAGGTCGGCCGGCGCGGGCCGCGTCGCACTCATGCGCCGAAGCGGTAGCCCGCGCCGCGGAGCGTGTGGATCAGCTTCGGCTCGAAGCCATCGTCGAGCTTCGCGCGCAGCCGCTTCACCAGCACCTCCAGCGCGTTCGAGAACGGGTCGTGGTTGTCGTCCCAGACGTGCGCCGTCAGCGTCGCCCGGTCCAGCACCCGGCCGGGGTGGCGCACGAAGCACTCCAGCAGCGCGAACTCCCGCGCGGTCAGCTCGATCGCCCGGCCGCCCCGCCACACCCGGCGCCGGGCAAGGTCGACCTCCAGGCCGTCGCCCCGGTACACCTCCGGCACCAGCCCCGGCGGGCGACGCGCGAGCGCCCGCACCCGCGCCAGCAGCTCACGGAAGTCGAACGGCTTCGCCAGGTAGTCGTCCGCCCCCGCGCCCAGCCCCTCCACCCGATCCTCGATCGCGTCCCGCGCCGTCAGCATCAGGATCGGCACCGCGTTCCCCTCGCC
>JADGGV010000454.1 GCA_019689775.1 Gemmatimonadota bacterium | reverse complement strand
GAGGACGGCACGTCCGCTTCGCGGTCTTCACCTTCGAGGCGCTCACACCGAACGAACGGTGGGGCGTCGGTCCCTCCGGCGCGCACGTCGTCCGCGCTCGCGTGCTCCATCCGCTCGCGCCGCTCCCGCCGTCGGCCGGCGTGAGGGATGGCGCTTCACTTCGCGTCACGCCGGCGGGAACCGTCGCCGCGCTGACGATCCGCTCCGAGCTCGACGGGCCCGTCGACTCAGTCGGCCACCGGTTCTGGGACCTCACGGCGAGCGCCGCACCCGAGCTTTCGTATCGGCTCGTGGCAGGCTCGAAGCTTCGTCGGGCCGAATACACCGACCGATATGTCCGCTCGCCGATCGGATTACGCGTCGTTGCCGAGGTGCTGCGAGCGCTGCACGAACGGACAGCCCGTGGGCTCGTGGGAGCTGACGTCCGGCTGGTCACGCTCCCGATCGACTCGCGCCGTGTCGGCGTCGACAGCCGCTGGATCTGGGATGACTGGGCGCCAGGAGCGAACCGCGCGGTCATTCTCGGGACGGCGCTCGCGCAGGTCGGGATCAAGGCCGACGTCGTCGAGCTGCCGAGCCAGCGAATTCCGCACGCGCGCGAGCTGCAACTCGAATGGGACGACGGAGCGGCGTGGACGATCCGGCTGGACGAGGGCTTCGGTTTCCTCCGTAGCGGACAGCGCATCACTCACGACTTTCATGCGGCCGACCAGGCGCAAGGGATGGCCCTACTGAAGGCGAAGTTCACCGTGGGAGCGCAGCACACGACGTACGCATACCTGTTCGCCGGCCCTACCTGAGAAGGTCGAGGAAATGCGATGGAGGATGACCAGGACCACATCAGGGGTAACCGTTCAGCCCCCGGCGGAGGGTCGGAGCTGGGCGTCGTGGTGCGGCGAATGTGGGGGATGCGCAGCCCGCTCCCTCGGCCGCCGGGCGCCGTCACCGTCCCCGCGGCGCGGCGCCCCGGTCCGAGCCGAGGCGGATGCCGAGGCCGACGGTCAGGTCGACCTCCGTCAGCTCGGGGGAGGGCCAGCGGCGGTACTGCGCCTGGGCGCGGACGGCGAGCCGGCCGACGGCGAGGGTGCGGTAGCCGATGCCGGCGGTGAAGGCGCCGTAGGTGTCGTTGCCGTCCCCGTAGAGCGCGGCGCCCACGAGGGCGTAGGGGGAGGCGACGTCGCCACCGTCGGTCAGGGCGACGAGGTTCGCGGCGGCGGCGAAGCGCGTCCCACCGCTGAACCCGTTCCCGAACACGTGCAGGACGTTCGCGTGCGGCTCGAGGGCCACGTGCCGGGCCAGGAAGAGCGTCGCGTAGATCGTCGGCAGCCCGACGACCCTTCCGCCGGGCACCGAGAGCTGGATGTCGCTGTCGGAGTTCGGCCGGTCGAGGATCGTCAGGCCGAGCTGCGTGCCGATCTCGGGGCGCGGGAGACGCTGGGCGGCCGCGGGCGCGGCGGCGCCGAGCGTCAAGGCGAGCACGGCCAGCCGTCAGCGACGATGCACGGATGCCTCCGGTGTGGCTCATATCGAGTCCGGCGAATCTGCTCGCCGCTCCCGCTCCCGGCCGTTCGGGAGGAGGCGGTAGCGAAAGCCCGGGCGAGGCGGATCTGGCGGGCGTCCTATCAGTTCCCCCGCGGGGCGGGGCGGGTCCAGAGCGGGAACTCGATGCCCGCCTGAAGGCGGACGGCGCCCTTCCATTCGTGCCCCGAGCGGAGCGTCTCGACGATCGGGGTGATCGGTCCGGTCGGATCGCCGACGTAGGTGACCCGGCGGTCCGAGAACGGGATGCGGTACCAGCGGCCGTTCAGCTCGAGCGCCATGCGCACGCGGCCGCGTCCGCGCCAGGAGATGCCGGCCAGGGCGAAGGGGACGCGCTGGGCCGAGGCCACCCAGCCGGCGCCGGCGAGCGCGCGGGCCCGATGCAGCCCGGGGATCTCCAGCTCCCCCCGGAGATCGAGCTCGACGAGGCCACGATCGAAGAATCGGTCGGGGTAGTCGCGCGCGGTCCAGCGCAACGTGTCGCCGATCGGCCGCAGCACGGTGACGCAGTGCGCGACATCCCACTCCTTCGCGAAAGCGACGCCGAGCCCCAGCCGGAGGCGGCCGGCGGCCGGGTAGGCGACGCGCGTGCCGACGCCGATCACCGGGTTACCGCCGCCGCACCCGTCGCTCGCCAGCGGGTAGGGCATCGCGCCGAGCTGGGCGTCGAGCGCCAGGACGAGCGGCCCGCTCCGGTTCGGCGCGTCCGCGTGCCGGTCGCCGCGCCGCTGCGCCTGGAGGCCGGGCGCGATGGACAACACGAGGACGGCGCTGAAGGCCGCGGCGAAACCGCCCGTGAGACGAGCGGGTCCCACGCCCGCGCGCTGCATGGGCGTGAATGAAAGCCTCATTGTCGGGGATCTCCGGACGACTCAGGGTTCGATAGTCGCGCTCCTGTAGTTCGTGTCTCGCGCTCTAACGGAACATACGCGCTGGCGATCCGGTGCGCCAGGGATTCATGCCTCCACGGCGCGCCACGATGTCGCGTTGCGCAGGTCTATGCGCCTTCCTCCGTTGGACTTCTGCGACCGCCGGCGAGCTGGCTGGCGACACGGATGAGCCGGCAAATACCCGGGAGTTGTGCCCGTGGGACGCGGCGACGTTCGCGGGGATCAGGAAGGGCCGGCGTACCGTTCCCGCGCCCGGGGAGATGGATCGGACATGGTCAGGAACACGGGTGCGACCGCGTCGACCCCCGCCGTCGATGGGCCGAACGTGGTCGAGCTCATGGCTTCGGCTCCCGATCTCGCGCCGGCGGCGCGCCGGCCGAACGCCTGGCGCACCGGCCGTCGCCCGCCGCCTACGCCTCCCCGCCCCCCCTCACGACAGCTCGATCCGCACCTGGAGCGGGTCGCCCTCGAGCGAGAGCAGGTTGACGAGCGTGCGGTCGTGGTGGCGGCGGAAGCGGAGCGCGACGCGGGAGCCGCCGATGTGGAGGCCGGTGAGCGTCAGCTCGCGCATGAAGCGGGGCAGGTGCGGGTCGCGGATGTGGAGGACGCCCTGGGGCGCGTCGGGGAAGATGCCGAGGACACCTTGCAGGAGCATGAAGAACGCGCCGGAGGCCCAGGCCTGCGGGGAGCAGCTCACGGGGAAGAGCACGGGGCGCAGGCCGCCGGCGCGGCGCATCCCGCAGAACAGCTCCGGCAGGCGCTGCGCGCGCATGTGGATGGCGGCCTCGTAGAGGGCGTCGACGACGGGGAGGGCCCGCTCGGCGTGGCCGTAGAGGGAGAGGCCGAGGACGACGAGCGCGTTGTCGTGCGGCCAGACGGAGCCGTTGTGGTAGCTCATCGGGTTGTAGACCGGGTGCTCGGCGCTGAGCGTGCGCAGCCCCCACCCGCTGAACATGGCGGGAGAGGAGAACACCTCGGCCATGCGACGGGCCTGCTCCGCGTCCGGGATGCGGCTCCAGAGGAGATGGCCGGCGTTCGTGGTCACGGTCGGGATCGGGCGCTTCCGACCATCGAGCGCGAGCGCGAAGGTGCCGATGTCGGGGAGCCAGAAGCGCTGCCGGATGCGCTCGGCGAGCGCCTCCGCCTCGCGTCGGAGCGTCTCGGCGCGGGCCGTGTCGCCGACGGCGGCGAAGAGCTGCGCCATGCGCGCCTTGGCGTCGCAGACGTACCCCTGGACCTCGACGAGGGCGATCGGCGGCTCGGGGAGCCGCCCGTCGGGGAAGGGGACGCCGTCGCCGGAGTCCTTCCA
>JADGGV010000453.1 GCA_019689775.1 Gemmatimonadota bacterium | reverse complement strand
CGTCTTTCCCACGCGGCGCGCTCCTCGCAAAGGGCTGCCGCCAACCTACATCACGGCCTCCGCCGCGTACATCCTCCCGCCGCCGAGCAGCGCTGCGTACTCCCCGGAATCGAGGGGGCGCGCTCGAGCCTCGCGGATCCGCTCCCGCAGATCCCAGTAGCGCTGCTCCGACACAGAGCGGCCGTCCACGCTCAGGAAGCACCCGGGGCAGAGCTTTCGAATCCCGTGGAAGACGGTGCGTGGTCCCAGCGTGTAGCGGTGGCGGAAGAAATCGACGCAGCCGTCGAGATCCAGCCTACCCTCGACCCAGCGGTGGACAAACAGCGCCTTCGCCTCGGATGCGAAGACGATCCCACGACGGGAAACGTGGTAGTAGAGTGGCTTCTGCCCCAGGCGGTCGCGCGCCAGAATCAACCGACGCTTCCTGCCATCCCACAAAGCGAGCACAAACATCCCGCGCAGGCGCGCCAGCAGCTCAGTACCATATTCCTCATACAGGTGCGGCAAGACCTCACAATCGGAGCCGCCCCGCAGCCGGTGGCCTTTCGCTTCCAGCTCACGCCGAAGCTCGGCATGGTTGTAGATCTCGCCGTTGCAGACCGCCGCGATCGTTCCATCCTCGCTCAGGAACGGCTGGTCGCCCGTGGTCGAGAGGTCTATGATCCGCAGGCGCGCGAGGCCAGGGGCAACCGGGCTCGACACGAAGACGCCGGTCGAATCGGGGCCGCGGTGCAACATGCACCCGCACATCGCTTCGACTTTTCTCCGAGCGACGTCCGCCGGGAACTCCTGGTCGAAGTACACAACACCTGCAATCCCGCACATAGCCGTCACTCAGGTTGGGTGTCGTCGCCAGGAAGCCGGCTGGTGAGGACCAGTATCGGAGAGAATCCCGCCTCGTGACGCGCGCACGCGGCTGACCGTTGCGCGGCGGTCAACTCGCAGGCAACTCCGCATCGCCACAGCTCCCCGACCCGTCGGTCCCGTGCCCAGGTATCATCGGCGCCGAGTTGACGGTTCACTCACGGCTGAAGGACAGCGATAGAGACGGACCGGGCCGCTTCGAGATGGATGGTGATCACCGGGGCGTAGAGCGGCCGTCACCCCGGCCGTCGACAGTCCGTCGGCTCCGTCGCCGCCGGCGCATTATTCCGGCGCCGCAGTCGGCATTTATTGCCGCCCTCCTCTCGGCCGACCGCACCGCACCGCCCACACCCCCCGGACTGTAGCCCGCAAGAACATAGATTACCATCACTTGGCCATTATCCGGCGGACCCGATCCCGCCCGGCCGACGCCGGCCGTCCACCCGGAAAAATGTTCCGCATCTCGGCAAAATCTTCCGGATCCGGGCGGGCGACGGGGGCAGCCGACGGCGGGCGGTCGGGCTGCTAACCGCCGCTCGCCCAAGCCATTCGCCGCATGGCGCCGTCCGGGCGCCAAGCCCGGAACGTCGCTTGCAGCCGGCGCCGGCCGACCCTCCCCAACATTGTGGGTCACCCGCCGCGGGGGAGCCATGGCGGCATCCCCGGGTATCACTCTGCCGCCGGAGTACGCATGATTTTCTCACCCAATCGGAAGCGCATGCTGCTTCTCCTGCACGCCGCCGCCTTTTCCATGATGGTCGGTGGCTGCGCCGACCAGAGCACGGCGCCGCTCGTTGGTGACAAGGCTACCGAGGCTGGCCAACCGGCCAATGCCGTCGTCGCGGCGACAACGCCTCTCCAGATCACGAACCTGAAGGTGGCGAGCAAGAGGGCGTACGCGGTGGCGTCGGCGCTCTCGGCCGGGGACCCGCGTTACATCGACAACTCGTCGCACACGGTCGCGAAGCCGGTGCCGGCGCCGATCCAGGGCCAGTTGTACATCCGCACGGCGGTCCGGGATCGGGAGGCCGCCCCGGGCAGCTCGAATTTCCTCTCGTTCGATGTGAACCAGGATGTCGTCGTCTACGTCGCCCACGACGATCGTCTGAACCGACCCGCCTGGTTGAAGGGTTTCACGGACACCGGGTTGGATCTGCTCGACACCAACACGTCCGCGAAGTTCAGTCTGTTCAAGAAGAGCTTTGCGAAGGGGACCGTCACCCTCGGCAGCAACGTCGCGACGACCGCGGGCAGCGATCAGAACAACATGTACACGGTGATCGTGGTCCCGTCGGGCGGGTCGAGCACGCCGACGGACACGGCGGTCTCCAACCCGCAGCAGCAAGACCCGCCTCCGCCGCCTGACGTATCGTACCCGGGCGGGGTCGTCCCGGCGTTCCCCGGTGCGGAGGGCTTCGGTGCCGTCGCGCTCAGCACGTGCAACCGGCGGGACATCGAGGTGCGGGCGGTCACGAATCTCAATGACGCCGGGCCTGGGAGCCTTCGTGACGCGGTCGCGGGCTCGAATCCGAGCAAGCTGACGTACGTCGTCTTCAAGACCGGCGGGACGATCACGCTCAATGGGCCGATCGAGATCGCTCGCGGTTGCCTCTACATCGCGGGACAGACGGCGCCGGGCGGAGGCATCCAACTGCGGGGGCCGAACGACCCGACCCATCGCGTGCCGCCGATTTCCTTCCCCCGGGATCGCTCGGGGCACGACGTGGTGATCCGGTACCTCCGGGTTCGCGCCGGGCGTGGCTACGACGGCGGTGCCGACGACATCAGCATCACCAGCGGCTACAACATCATCCTGGACCACATCTCCACCGCGTGGGGGAACGACGAGTCGATCTCGATCTCGCCGGTGAAGTTGACGCTCCGTGGACAGGGGAGCGATCACATCACGATCCAGAACTCCTTCATCACGACCACGCTGGCCACCCACAGCACCGGCTCGATCATTGGAAGCGGCTACGACGAACCCACGATCTCGGCGATCTCACTGATCCGGAACGCGTACATCCACAACACGCACCGGAATCCGCTGATCCGCCGCGTTTGTCCGATTGAGGTCGTGAACAACGTGGTGTACAACTGGCGGGGCCGTGTCGGGTCGACGAACGGCGAGTCGTGCGTGGACTTCATCAACAACTACTTCAAGAAGGGTCCGCAGTCCGGCGCTGACATCCTGGAGCACGGCTGGACCGACAACATGCACGCCGATCCGACGCTCTACATGATCGGGAACGTGGTGGATCCGGTTCAGATGGACCCCAGCGCCAACCAGCGCGACCTGATCCACTACTACGGGCTGAAGACCGGCCCGCTTCCGGCGAGCGCGTTCGTGAGCCAGCGCCAGGCCCGGCCGCAGTTCCCGGTCCGGAGCATCCTGTCGGCGAGCGCGGCGTACACGGCCGTCCTGGCGAATTCGGGCGCGAGCCAGCGTCTGACGTGTGACGGGAGCTGGACGGACGCGCGCGACGCGCTCGACCGGCTGCTGGTCTCGCAGATCGAGCGGCGGACCGGCCCGCGTGGCGACGCGGAAAACGACAATCAGAGCGACTACGGCGGCTTCCCCACCCTGGCGGCCGGCACGCCCTGCGCGGATTCCGACCAGGACGGTATGCCCGATGCGTTCGAGCAGCGCTACGGGCTGAACCCCCGGGATCCGTCGGACGCGGTGAAGGATGCGAACGGCGACGGGTTCACGAACCTCGAGGCCTACCTGAGCGGCATCGCGGCGCGCTGACGCCACTGGCGGCACCGGCCGCCGGGATGTCGGTCGACGACCGCCGGATCGGGCCCCCCAAGCCGGGGGCCCCCATGAACAACAACCAACCCCCCGGGCCCCCCCCCCCCCCCCGCCCCCCCGAA
>JADGGV010000452.1 GCA_019689775.1 Gemmatimonadota bacterium | reverse complement strand
CGTCGCGGCGGCTGCGGGGGGGGGGGCGCGGGGGCGGGGTGGCCGGCGCCCAGGGCGCCCGGTGGAGTAGGCCAAGGTCCACTGCCTGACGGGCCGCACGGGTGGTAGCGTGCCGGAAGAGGCACGCCGCCGCGGAGGGCAGGCCGCGCCCGCGCGCGTTCCGGCGCGTGCGCGGGCGTCCCGCGGCGGCGTACGTGGCGCTTCCACACGGCACGCGGTCCGGCTGACGTGGCTCGTACCGAACACGGCTCGCCGCGCCGGCACCGGCTGGACCTCGGCGGGCTGGTCCGCCGGGGCGTCCTCGCTCCCGGGATGCCGGGGCTCCGCCCGTGGCTCGCCGCGCTCCTGCTCGGCGGCATCGGCTACGGCCTGAACCTGGCGCCGGTGCCGTTCCTCCCCGAGCTGTTCCTGCTGGCCGGCTCGATCCCCGTGTTCCTGGCCGCCAGCGTCTACGGCGCCGCGCCCGGCGCGCTGGCGGCGCTCGTGGCCGGCGCGCGCACGGCCGCCGCCTGGGGGCACCCGTACGGCATGCTCCTGACGGTCGGCGAGGCGGCCGCGGTCGGTCTGCTCCGCGAGCGGTTCCGCCCCGTCTGGGCCGTCGGGCTCTACTGGCTCGTCCTCGGCTTCTGGCTCGGCCTCCTCGCCTACGTCGCCGTGCTCGGCGCCGCGCCGCTGATGGCGGTGCTGTCGCTGCTGAAGCAGGTCCTGAACGGCCTCACGAACGCGCTCCTGGCCGAGGGGTTGCTGCTGGTGGCGCCGGTGCGGCGGCTGCTCGGGGTGCAGCCACGGCCGTCGCTGCGGCACTACCTGGGCGTGCTGGCCGCGCTCGTCAGCGGCATCCCGCTCGTGCTCCTGTGGATGCTCACCGCGCGGCAGCAGGTCGATCTCGTGCTGGACGCGTCGTGGGCGAAGGTGCGCCTGTCGACGATCGTGCTTGCGCGGATGGTCGCGGCCGCCCCGCGGCCGGGGCTGCCGGCGGTGGCGCCGGCGGACATCCGGGAGCTGCGGGCGGAGGGGCTGGAGCTGCGAGCGCGGGCGCCGGACGGCCTGATCCTGGGGAGTGCGGCGGATGGGCGGCTGCGTCCCGTGCCGGCGGACTCGGGCGGCCAGGGCGCCGCCGTGGCCGCGGCCACGGCGCAGCGCGTGGCCGGCCGGGGCGTGCCGGGCATCGGCGGGTACGTGAGGCCCGGCGGGGACACGATGCTGCTGGCCCGCGCCTCGCGGCAGGTCCTGCTGGCGGCGGAGTGGGTGGCGGGCACGGGATGGCTCGTCTGGGCGGAGCTGCCGTACCTGCGGATCCTGGTGTCGCTCGGGCGCCGGGTGATCATCGGGGAGGTCATCGTGCTGGTGGCGCTGGTCGCGGCGCTCGTCGCCGCGGCCATGGTCTCCCGCCTCATCGAGCGGCCGCTGTCGGCGCTCGTGTCCGCGACGCGGCGCGTGGCCGCGCGCGACCTGGGCACGCGGCTCGAGCCCGCGGCGACGCGGATGGTCGTGCCCGCCGAGCTGGCGCTGCTCGCGCGCCGCTTCGACGCGATGGCGGCGCGGCTCCAGGAGGTGGAGCAGGAGCGGGCCGCGCTCCTGGAGAACTCGGAGCGGCGGCGGCAGGAGGTGGAGCGGCTGATGGACAGCCGGGCTCGCCTGATCCGCGGCTTCACGCACGACCTGAAGAACCCGCTCGGCGCGGCCGATGGCCACCTCGCGCTGCTGGAGCAGCACCTCTTCGGCGACCTGACGGCGGAGCAGCAGGAGAGCGTGAAGCGCGTGCGCGCGTCGATCGGCGCCGCGCTCGCGCTGATCGAGGACCTCGTCGAGCTGGCGCGCGCGGAGACCGGGCAGCTCGACATCCGGAAGCAGCCGGTCGATGTCGCGGCCGTGGTCGAGGAGGTCGCGGGGGAGTACGCGGCGCAGGCGAGGTCGGTCGGCCTCGAGCTGGTGGCGAGGCTGCCGGAGGAGGCGCCGGTGGTGTGGTCCGATCCGCGCCGGATCCAGCAGATCCTGGGGAACCTGCTGTCGAACGCCGTGAAGTACGCGCCGGCCGGCGGGCGCGTGGAGTTGCGCGTGGACGTGACGGGCGACGAGGCGGCGCCGCGGCCGGGCCGGCGCTGGGTCGTGCTCTCCGTCTCCGACACCGGCCCCGGGATCGCGGCCGACCAGCTCCAGCGCATCTTCGAGGAGTTCGTCCGGCTGGAGCCGGGGCGGGCGCCCGGGGTCGGGCTCGGGCTGCCGATCAGCCGGCGCGTCGCACAGGCGCTTGGCGGCGACCTGACGGTGGACAGCGTGGAGGGGGAAGGGACGTCGCTCCGGCTCTGGCTCCCGTGCGAGGACCGGTGCGGCGAGGAGGAGGGGTGAGACGACGTCGGCCCGGTCCGGTTCGGTTTCGCTCCCGCTCCCGGCCGTTCGGGAGCGGGAATGGCAAACCGTTTTGCCGGAGCGGCTGTGAGCGCGGCGCTCAGGCGTCCCACGCGTCGATCGCGCGCTCGAGCGCCGCGATCGTGGCGTCGATCTCGACCGGGCGGTTCGCCCGCGGCGGCGGCGGCTCCATCTCCTGGTGGTAGCGCACGAGGATCCCCGGGTCCTTGAGGAGGTGGCCGGTGAGCACGGCGACGACGCGGTCGTTCGGGCCGATCAGCCCCTCGCGCGCCAGGCGCCTTGCGCCCGCCACGCTGGCGGCGCTCGCCGGCTCGCAGCCGACGCCGGCGGCGTCGATCGCGGCCTTGGCGTCGAGGATCTCGTCGTCGCTCACGTCCGTGACGACGCCGTCCGTCTCGCGGATCGCGGCGACGGCGCGGTCGAAGGAGGCGGGGTCGCCGATGCGGATCGCGGTGGCGAGCGTCTCGGCGCGGACCGCGATGCGGCGGGCGAAGCCCTCGCGGAAGCTCGCGGCGAACGGCGCGGCGCCGGCGGCCTGCACCGCGGCGACGCGCGGCAGCCGGTCGATCAGCCCGACCGCCCTCGCCTCGCGCAGCGCCTTCCCGAACGCGGCGGTGTTGCCGAGGTTGCCGGCCGGCACGACGATCCAGTCGGGCGCCTGCCAGCCGAGCTGCTGGAGTGCCTCCAGGACGATCGTCTTCTGCCCCTCGACGCGGAACGGGTTGATCGAGTTGAGGAGGTAGATGCCGAGCCGGCCGCTCGCCTCCTGCACCAGGCGCAGGCAGGCGTCGAAGTCGCCGCGGACGAGGAGCGTGCGCGCGCCGTAGGCGAGCGACTGCGTCAGCTTGCCGAGCGCGACCTGGCCGGCCGGCACGAGCACCAGCGCCGGCAGCCCGGCGAGCGACGCGTACGCCGCGAGCGACGCGGACGTGTTCCCCGTCGACGCGCACGCGACCGCGCGCGCGCCGATCCGCTTCGCCTGCGTGATCCCCACCGTCATCCCCCGGTCCTTGAACGAGCCGGTCGGGTTCATCCCCTCGTGCTTGAGGAGGAGCCCGGGGAGGCCCGCCCACGCCTGCACGGCGGGGCGGTCGAGGAGCGGCGTGTTTCCCTCCGGCCAGCTCACGACGTCGTCGCCGGCGCCGGGGAGCACCAGCTCGCGGTAGCGCCAGACGCCGGAGCCGGCCGCGCCGCCGGCGAGGGCGACGCGCCGCTCGAAGCGCCGCCGCAGCGCCGCGCCCGCCGCGTCCGGGGGGCGGTGGCCCAGCTCGAGCAGCCCGCCGCACGCGGGGCAGGCCATGAGCACGTCCAGCTCGCCGTACGTGCGCGAGCAGCGCACGCAGCGCTGCCAGGAGACGGCTTCGGCGGCGTCGGGGCC
>JADGGV010000451.1 GCA_019689775.1 Gemmatimonadota bacterium | reverse complement strand
CCACCCCCGCCCGGGGGGCCGCCCCCCCCCCCCCCCCCCCCCCCCCCCCCCCCCGCGCCGCCGACGACGACCGATTAGCGGATGTAGACCGGCGTCCCGATCGGGACCATGTCGTAGAGCTGCTCCAGGTCGGAGTTGTGCATGCGGATGCAGCCGTGGCTCACCGGCCGCCCCACCGAGTCCTTGTCGTACTCGTGCACGCCGTGGATCATGTAGCCGTCGCCGAGCACGAGCGCGTGCGGCCCGAGCGCGTCCGGGATCCGGCGCTGCGGGCTCTTCAGCGGCGGCACGAAGATCTTCCCGTCGAAGATGATCTCGAGCCCCGGCTCGAACGCCCAGAAGTTGCCGAACTGGTTCACCCGGCCGACCTGCCCGTCGCGCATCTCCAGGTACGTGCCGTCCGAGAGATCGTAGCGCTCCCCCGGCTTCACGAACACCATCTCCAGGCCGTTGTACTTGGCGACCTCGTAGTAGTGCCAGTCGGGCACGACCCAGACCGGATCGTCCTTCTTCGTCAGCACCCGGTGCATGCCCCGCGGCGTCGCGAAGTAGAAGCGCTTCCCCGCGTACGAGAACGAGCGGTTCATCCCCACCGCGACCGGCACGTTCATGATCGTGTCCCGCCCCTGGAGCAGCCAGAGGCGACGGCGCGCCACCGAGATGACGATGCGCGCGTCCCGCAGCACGCGCCGCTTCGCCCGCACCTTCGACGCGGCCGGCGCCTCGGACGCGGCCACGCTGTCGGTCTGCGCGGCCTCCGTGACCAACCGCGTCTCGGCGACGGCGGGCGAATCGTCGGCGGACGGCGGCGGCTCCTGCGCCGTCGCCGTGGAGGCGGCCACCAGGACCGCGACCGCCGCGCCCCATCGGGAAATGCCCCGAATCGTCATTTTACGCTCCTCGCTGCGACTTCCCACACCTCCATCCCCTGCATGCTTTGGGCCGCGAAACCGATCCCGGAGCCCGCCGGAAACCGTTGGGGCAGAACGCGAATCACGGGGGTGATCGGCGCCCTGCCGAGGTGGCCAGATCGGCGATTTTCCCGGCCCGGGACCGCGTCCGATTCCGGCCGTTTTGGCGGCCGCCGACGTGGCCCGAAACGACGAAATGCCACTCGCTTAGCCGGACGACGCCGGCGTTTCGCGGGCGGCCCGCGGGGCGACGATGGCACGCCCGCCCTTCAGGACGAACACGACGCGGCGGACGGCGGTGATGTCACGGAGCGGATCGCCCTCGACGGCGACGAGGTCGGCGTCGAGCCCGGGCGCGATGCGGCCGATACGGTCGGCGAGGCCGAGCGACTCGGCGGCGAGCGCGGTGGCCGAGGCGAGCGCGTTCATCGGCGCCTGCCCGGCCTGCTGCACGCGGCACACGAGATCCTCGGCGTTGCGGCCGTGCGCGCCGGCGACGGCGTCCGTGCCGTAGACGACGCGGAGCCCCGGGGTCCGCAGCGCCCGCCGCACGGTCTCGCGGGCGACGGGGACGTTGCGCTCGAACCAGTCGAACGTCTCGGCGGAGTAGCCGCCGATCCCCTCGTAGGCGGCGCGGTGCTCGCGGTAGTTCGTGAAGACGAGCGAACACTGGGGGTCGAACCAGACGTGGCGCCGCGCCATCAGCTCGAGCGTGGCATCGGCGACGAAGAGCCCGTGCTCGACCTGCGTGCACCCCGCCAGCACGGCGGCGCGCGCGGAGGCGTCCGTGTGCGCGTGCACGAGCGTGCGCAGGTGGAGCGAGGCGGCCTCGGAGCAGATCGCGCGCAGCCGCTCGAGCTCGGCCGCGTTCACGCCCGCCGCGCGCGGGTCGTCCCAGCCGAACGCCTTGATCACGTCGGCGCCGCGCGCCGCGAGCGCCCGCACCATGCGGCGCAGGCGCTCGGGGCTCGCCTCCGGCGCAATGATCTGCCCGGTCGAGGTGAGGACGCGCGGGCCCGGGATGCGCCCGGCGGCGATGGAGTCGCGGAGCGCGACCTCCTCCGGGCTGCCCACGCTCTGCACCGTGGTGAAACCGGCGCGCAGCGTGGCGAGCGCGTTCGCGGCCATGGCGGCGAACGCCTCCCCCGGCGTCTCGCCGTCGTCGGGCGTGTGCAGCCGGCCGCCGCCGTTGAGGTGCCAGGCCAGGTGGACGTGCGCGTCGATGAGGCCGGGGAGGAGCGTGGCGTCGCCCAGCTCGTAGTCCGCGGCGCCGCGCGGCGGCCCGCGCCGCACCGCCGCGATCTTCCCGCCCTCGACGACGACCGTGGCGTCGCGGATCACCGCGCCGCGACCGTCGAAGAGGCGCGCCGCGTGGATCGTGACGCGGCCCGGCGCCTGCGCGGCGGCCCGCGGCGCGAGGACGGCCAGCAGCAGGCCGATCGCCACCGCGGCGCGCGCGGTCGCGCGCAACCCCGGGCGGCCGGCGGATGGAGACGCGCGCCGAGGGCTCAGGGCGCCGGAGGCGACGACGTCGCCTCCCGCTGCCGCGCCGCGCGCATCTCCAGGCCGCGCAGGATCACGTACGCGACGAGCGCGACCAGGAAGAAGACCAGGAGCATCCATGCAATGCTCTTCAGCGTCTCGATGACCGCGCGGTACACCTCGAGGACCCAACGGTCCCGGTCGAGCACGAGCGGCGGCATGCGCTCGCTGCGCGGGTTGATGTACTGCTCGAGCGAGTAGATCGGCACGCCGCCCGACAGCCCAACCACGAAGATGGCGAACGTGATGTAGCGCTGCCACGCGGCGCTCAGCTCGCTCGAGACGAGGCGCGAGAGGATCTGGCGGATCGGCGCCCGGAACGCCCGCGCGACGAGCAGCGAGACGACGGCGGCGATCGCGAACGTCACGACGAGGAGCGTCAGGAACACGGGCGACTCCGCGGTGGGAGGGCGGGGGCGGCGCACGGGATCCGGCGCATCGGCGCGCCACGCGGCGGCGCACCGGGCCGGACACGAAGTGGATCGGCTCGAGACGGAATATGCGGCGCCCGGCGGCTTGCCGGGAGGGGGGCGCCGCGCGCCCCCGGAGCCGGCCGTCGGCCCGCGCGATCCCGTCCGATCGGGCGCGATCGTCGCCCCGGCGGGTCATCGCGGCGGCCGCGGACGGCTCGCGCATACCGTTCTCGTATCCCGTTTCCCGGAAAGGCGTTGTACACGTCGGCCGCCGCCGGGAACCGGGGGCGCGTGCGCCGACGTGAGCATTCCGTCGGCGGCGCCGATGTACTATTTTCTGGACGTTGTCCTGTGGTTCGCGTCTCCAGCATCGAGCCCGCTACTGGAAGGGATCCCGGCCCCCCCCGCGCTGAGGTCACGCCTGGCCGACGCCCCCGCTGCGCACCCGGCCGCGGAGCATCCCGCCGCGCCCGTGATGGGCCCGCGCATCCACCGTCTCGAGCCGCCGTTCGCGGCCGATGCGGCACTGCATTCGATCCTCCCGGAGCTGCTGGCGACGGTGGCGGCGCTGTACGACGCGCGGCAGGCGGTGCTGCTGCTGCGGGCGGAGGCGAGTGGCGCGCCGTACGTGGCGGCGAGCGTGGGGCTCCCGCCGGAGCGGCTGGCGGCGCTGGCTCGGCTGTTGACGAGCGACCCGGCGCTGGTGGGCGCGGTGCGGGAGGGGCGAGGCGTGCTGGTGGAGGACACGGATGCCGCGACGGTGATGGCGGCGCACCGGGACGCGGCGCGGGAGCTGGGGTACCGGGCGCTCGTGCTGACGCCGCTGGTTGCGCGGGACGGGGAGGTGGAGGGCGCGGTCGCGGCCTTCTTTCCGCAGCCGCACC
>JADGGV010000450.1 GCA_019689775.1 Gemmatimonadota bacterium | reverse complement strand
GGCGAGCCGAAGGAGGCGGGCGCGGCGACGCCGGCCGCGCCGGCGACGCCGCCCGCGCAGGCGGCACCGGCGGGGGGCGGGGCGCCGCTGACGGCGGACGAGTTGGAGAACGGCGTGGGCCCGGTGAAGGAGCTGACGATCGGGACGGGGATCGACCACGAGCTGGCGGAGAGAGGCGAGCAGATCTTCAACACGAAGTGCATGGCGTGCCACCGGCTGGACGAGAAGTACGTCGGGCCGGCGCTGCGGGAGGTGACGGCGCGGCGGACGCCGCGGTACGTCATGAACATGATGCTGAACCCGCAGGAGATGACGGCACGCCATCCGGTCGCGCGGGAGCTGCTGGCCACGCACATGACGCAGATGCCCGCGCAGAACCTGACGCAGGAGGACGCGCGGGCGCTCCTGGAGTACCTGCGGAAGGTGGCGCGGGAGAAGCCGGGCGCGGCGCACGGCGCGCCCGACAAGGCGCACTAGGGGTGCAGGCAACGAACGGCACCAGACCGGAGCGGACGATCATGGCCATCACTACCAGGAAGCTCGTCCTGGGCGCGGCGACGGCCGCCGCGCTCGGGGCGCTCGGGTACGCCTGCCAGGGGCGGCGTCCCGCGGAGCCGACGCCCTCGGACGTCGCGTCGCGCGTGTACGTGGCGCCGGGGAGCTACGACAAGTTCTACGCGTTCATCTCGGGTGGCTTCAACGGGCAGATGAGCGTCTACGGCCTCCCGTCGGGGCGGCTGCTGAAGATCATCCCGGTCTTCTCGCAGTTCCCGGAGAACGGGTACGGCTACAACGAGGAGACGAAGCCGCTCCTGAACACGACGTTCGGCTTCGTGCCGTGGGACGACGCGCACCACACGGAGTTCTCGCAGACGAACGGCGAGATCGACGGGCGCTGGGCGTTCATCAACGCGAACAACACGCCGCGGGTGGCGCGGATCGCGCTCGACCGGTTCGAGACGGTGGAGATCCTCCAGATCCCGAACTCGGCGGGGAACCATGCGTCGCCGTTCATCACGGAGAACTCGGAGTACCTCGTCGCCTCGACGCGCTTCAGCGTGCCGATCCCGCAGCGCGACGTCTCGATCGCCGACTACAAGAAGGACTTCAAGGGGACGATCAGCTTCATCCGGGCGAACGAGCCCGGGAAGATGGACGTCGCGTTCCAGATCGTCGTGCCGGGCTACGACTACGACCTGTCACACGCGGGCAAGGGCCCGTCGCACGGCTGGGTGTTCCTGACCTCGTACAACACGGAGCAGGCGAACACGCTGCTGGAGGTGAACGCGTCGCAGCACGACAAGGACTTCATCGCCGCGGTGAACTGGAAGCGGGCGGAGCAGTGCGTGGCGCAGGGGAAGGCGCAGCCGATGCCCGGCGACTACATGCACAACGTGGTCGACGAGGCGACGCACGTGGCGCGCTCGGAGGTGAAGCACGGCGTCAAGGTGCTCCAGCCGAAGGACTGCCCCGGGATGATCTACTTCCTGCCGACGCCGAAGTCGCCGCACGGCGTGGATGTAGATCCGTCGGGGGAGTACATCGTGGCCGGCGGCAAGCTCTCGACGGTGATCCCCGTGCACTCCTTCTCGAAGATGCTGAAGGCGATCGAGGCGAAGGCGTTCGAGGGCGAGGTGGACGGCATCCCGGTGCTGCGCTACGACGCGGTGCTCGCCGGCGAGGTGCAGAAGCCGGGGCTCGGGCCGCTGCACACGGAGTTCGACGGCAAGGGCTACGCGTACACGTCGATGTTCGTCTCGTCGGAGATCGTGAAGTGGAAGCTGGGGACCTGGGAGGTGGTGGACCGGATCCCGACGTACTACTCGATCGGGCACCTGATGATCCCGGGCGGCGATACGCGCAAGCCGTACGGGCAGTACGTGGTCGCGCTGAACAAGATCACGAAGGACCGTTACCTGCCGACGGGGCCGGAGCTGGCGCAGTCGGCGCAGCTCATCGACATCAGCGGCGACAAGATGAAGCTGCTGCTGGACTTCCCGACGACGGGCGAGCCGCACTACGCGGGCGCGATCCCGGCGGAGCTGCTGAAGGAGAAGCAGCTCCGGGTCTACGACATCTCGAAGAACGAGAACCCGTGGGCGACGAAGGGTGAAGGCGAGGCGGGCGTGGTGCGGGACGGCAAGGTGGTGCACGTCTTCATGACCGCGATCCGCAGCCACTTCATGCCGGACAACATCGAGGGGATCAAGGTCGGCGACACGGTGAAGTTCCACGTGACGAACCTCGAGCAGGACTGGGACGTGCCGCACGGCTTCGCGGTGATCGGCAACAACAACGCGGAGCTGCTGATCATGCCGGGGCAGACGCGGACGCTGACGTGGGTGCCGCAGCAGGCGGGCGTGATGCCGTTCTACTGCACGGACTTCTGCTCCGCGCTGCACCAGGAGATGCAGGGGTACGTGCGCGTCTCGCCGGCGACGTCGACGGTGGCGCTGACGTCGAACGCGCCGAACCAGGCGACGGCGGCGACGCGGCTGGCGGCGCGGATCCAGAGGGGGAACGCGCTCCGGCAGTACGCGGAGTAACCGGGGCGGCCGGGGGCGGCGGTGTCGCGCCGTCGCCCCCGGCCCTCACGCGAGCCCGGCGCGGGCGCCGGGAGAGGTGGACGATGAACATCCGGTCGAGGATCACGCTGACGGTGGTGTCGCTCTCGCTGCTGCTGCTGTACGTCGTTCCGCTATGGAGCATCCGGCTGGAGGCGCCGCAGTACCCGGAGGGGCTGGGGATGAAGATCTCCGTGCACACGATCACGGGGTGGCGCCCGAACGACCTCCAGAGCATCAACGAGCTGAACCACTACATCGGGATGAAGAACATCACGCCGGACGCGATCCCGGAGCTGCGCTGGATGCCGTGGATCGTCGCGTTCCTGGTGGGCTTCGGCCTGCTGGCCGCGGCGATCGGGCGGCGCGGGCTGCTGTACGCCTGGGTCGCCACCTTCCTCGGCGTGGCGCTGGCCGGGCTCTACGACTTCTGGCGCTGGACGTACGACTACGGCCACGACCTCAGCCCGCAGGCGATCATCAAGATCCCGGGGATGGCCTACCAGCCGCCGCTCATCGGGACGAAGCAGTTGCTGAACTTCACGGCGACGTCGCTGCCGGACGTGGGCGGGTTGATCGCGATGGTGGCGGCGGCGGCCGGCGTGGTCATGACGGTGCTGGAGCTGCGCGAGGTCGGCGCGCTCCCGCTCCGCTCGACGAGAGGCTGAGGATGCGCCGCCTCGCGCGGCCGGGCCCAAGGCTCGCCGGCGCGCGCGCGCGGGCCGCGGGCGCGCGCGCGGCGGTCGCGGGCGCGCCGCGGCCGCGCGCGATCGCGTACGGCACGGACACGTGCGCGCACTGCCTGATGACGGCCAGCGACCGGCGCTTCGGCGCGGAGATCGTGACGCGCACCGGGAAGTCGTACGTCTTCGACTCCGTCGAGTGCATGGCCCGCCACCTGGCCACGCACGAGAAGCTGCCAGTGCACTCGCTCTGGGTCGTGGACTTCGCCCGGCCGGGGCACTTCGTCGAGGCGACGACGGCGGTCTACCTCCGCTCGCCCCGCGTCGGCAGCCCGATGGGGCTCGGCGTGGCCGCGTTCGGCGACCGCGCGGCGGCGGAGCGGGCGCGCGCGGCGCTGGGCGGCGAGCTGCTGGGGTGGGCGGCGGTGAGGGCGGCGGCGCAGTCCGGCACGCCGGTGGGCGAGGGGGCCGCCGCGCCGGCTCCGGGCGCGGCTGCCCACACG
>JADGGV010000449.1 GCA_019689775.1 Gemmatimonadota bacterium | reverse complement strand
GGGTGGCGGTGGGGTGGTTCACGCACCGACCCGGCTCGGCTCGGCGGCGGCCTCGAGCTGCTCGACGAAGTAGCGCAGCACGTGGAGGAAGTCCTGGGCGTTCGTGATGACGCCGAACGCCTGGTGGGTGCCGCGGTCCTTGAGCTTGCTGACGACGAACTCGGAGGAGTCGACGGCGATGGTCGGGATCGGGCGCGGCGTGCCGTCGGCGTCGAGCGTGTAGGCCGGGAGCATGTTGCCGAAGGCGATGGAGTGCAGCGCCGTGGCGATCATGATGGCGGCGGTGGCGCGCTGCGCGTGCTCGCGCATCATGTCCTGGGCGCGGACGACGTCGGTGATGGTGTCGGGGAGCGGGCCGTCGTCGCGGATGGAGCCGGCGAGGACGAAGGGGACGCCGTGGGTGACGAGGGCGTGCATGATGCCCTCGGTGAGGATCCCCTTCTCGACGGCGGCGGCGATGGAGCCGGCGGCGCGGATCTGGTTGATGGCGCGCATGTGGAACGCGTGGCCGCCGTGGACGGGGTGGCCGGAGCGGTCCATGCCGAGGGTGGTTCCGAGGAGCGCCTGCTCGATGTCGTGGACGGCGACGGCGTTGCCGCCGAGGAGCGCGCCGACGTAGCCGTGCTCGATGAACCAGGTGAGGACGTCGCGGCCGCGGGAGTGGAGGACGGCGGGCCCGACGACCCAGACGATGTGGCCGCCGCGCTCGCGCTGGTCGCGGAGCATCTCGGCCATCTCCTGGTAGTTGACGGGCTTCTCGCGGCTGACGGCGGAGCCCATGAACTGGAACTCGCCCTCCATGCCGGCCCGGTCGCCGCCGAGGAAGCCGGCGGCGTTGACGAGGATCCCCTCGCTGCCGTCCTCGGCGTAGCCGACGGCGACGGGCTGGCCGGCCTCGACGTAGCGTCCCTCGACGACGCGCAGCGTGCCGTCGGGCTCGAGCACGAGCGCCCCATCCATGCGCGGTGTGCGCGGCAGGCGCCACTCGCCGCCGATCTTGACGTACGTCGGCAGGTTCGTGGTGGAGAAGAAGCCCGCGGGGAGCACGCCGGCGGCGGGCGCGGGGACGAAGCGCGCATCGGGGGCACGAACGAGCTCGGGCCGGGTGAAGTCCGGCGCGCTGTATTCGGTCGGCATGGGCCTGGTGCTGTCGTCCGTCGGGGCCGACATCGCGTCGGCAGGCGAGCGGCGGCGCGCGGGGCCGCCCTGCGCGGCCGCACCGGCGCGCACACGGCGCCGTCGCGCCCTGAAACTAGCCGTTCGCGGGAGGCGCCTCAAGCGAGGCGACGGCGCGGCGCGTGGCCTCCAGGACCCGTGCGGTGGCCTCCTCGAGCGGCGCGCCGAGCAGGATGCCGGAGGCCTTGACGTGGCCGCCGCCGCCGAACTGCCGGGCGATCGCGTTGACGTCGACCCGGCCGTTGGAGCGGAGCGAGACCTTGGTGCCCCCCTCGACGGTCTCGCGGAAGAGGAGCGCGACCTCGGTCCCCTCGATGGAGCGGGCGTGCTCGACGAGCCCGTCGAGATCCTCGCCGGTCGCGCCGCATTCCTCCATCAGCTTGCGCGGCACGGTGATCCACGTGATCGGCAGCCGCTCGTCGACCTCCAGGCGCTCGAGCGCGGCGCGCAGGAGCCGGATGCGCCGCAGCGGCACGGTGCCGTAGATCCGGCGGTACGCCTCCTCGGGGTCGACGCCGCGGCGCAGCAGCTCGGCGGCGATGGCGTGGGCGCGCGGCGTCGTGTTCGAGAAGCGAAACGAGCCCGTGTCGGTGACGATCGCCGCGTAGATCGCCTCGGCGACGCCGGCGGGCCAGGCCTCGTCGCCGACGGCGAGGCGGAGCAGGTCGAAGATCAGCTCGCCGGTGGCGCACGCCGTGGGGTCGCGGACGACGGCGTCGGCGGGGATGGCCGGCTGTGACTCCGGGTGGTGGTCGAGCAGCGCGAGCGGGCGCCCGTCGACGAGCGGGAAGATCCGCCCGATCCGCTTCGGCTCGCCGGTATCCAGAACGACGACGAGGTCCGCCTGCTCCACGGCGTCGCGCGCGTCGCCGGCGTCGACGAGGAGCGCGCGATCCGGGACGAGGTACGCGAACGGCTCCGGGAACGGCGTCGGGTTCGCGATGCGGACGTGCTTGCCGCGGGCGGCGAGCCAGAGCGCGAGCGCGACCTCGGAGCCGACCGCGTCGCCGTCGGCGTTGACGTGCGTGGTCAGGACGATTCGCCGTGCGGCGTCGAGGAGCGCCAGGATCCGCTCGAGGCCCTCGATGCGGTGCGCGGGGACGTGGTTGGCGGCGGACGAGGTCACGCGGTCTGGGTCCGGGAGACGGTGGTGCGGGACCGGCGGTGTCCGGGCCCGAGGCCGGCGGTGATATGCCGCGCGCGCGGCGAGGCTGTCAAGTCGCGCCCGGCAGCCGCTTCCAGAGCTTCGCCCACGTCGAGGCAAGGTGCACGGCGTGCGACGAGTAGAGCCCGTGGATCGTGCCCTCGCGCAGCGCGGCCAGGAAGCCGGCCGGCGTGTCCTCGAAGGCGGGGACCTCGACGAACGTGCGGCCGACCTCGAAGAGCGTGTGCGCGTCGGACCCCGCGCCGAGCGGGAGGTTCCGCTCCTCCGCCCAGCGCACCGCGCGCGCGTTCAGCTCCGGCTTGTGGATCCGCCCGTTGAACCCCTCGACCGCGTCGACGAGGTCCGCGATCCGGTCGAGGATCCGCCCGCCCCCGCCCTTCCCGCCGGCGAACGGGTGCGGCACGTAGACGAGCCCACCCTGCGCCCGGATCCGCTCGCACGTCTCGCGCGCCGGCGTGCCCCTCGGGATGCGTTCCGTGATGTAGAGGCCGATGATGTCGACGCCCTCGGCCGTCTTCACCTCCTCGCCGACGATGACGCGGTCCGGGTAGCGCGCCTTCAGCTCGAGCGCCGCCGCGATCTCGTTGTGGTCCGTCACGCACACGCGGTCGACGCCGCGCGCCGCCGCCGCCCGCACCACGCCGTCGGGATCGTTCAGCGAGTCCGACGAGCGGCGCGTGTGCAGGTGCATGTCTACCCGGACGCGGCCGCCCGCTCGAGGATCTGCCGCCATACGCGTTCCGCCTCCCGCTTCAGCTCCGTCGGCGTGCCGACGTTGTCGATGACGATGTCCGCGCGCGCCCGCTTCGCGGCGGCGGGCATCTGGGCGTCGATCATGGCCTGCGCCTCCGCCTCCGTCAGGCCGCGCTCCCGTACGATCCGCTTCCGGCGCACCTCCGGCGGCGCATCGACGAGGACGAGCGTGTCGAACGCGTCCTCGAGCCCGACCTCGAAGAGGAGCGGGATGTCGTGGACGATGATGCGTTCGCCGGCGGCCGCGAGCCGGGCTTCGGCCTCGTCGCGAAGCCGGGCGATCTCGGGGTGGGTGATCGCCTCGAGCCTCCGCCGCGCCTCGGGGTCGGCGAAGGCGATGCGGCGCAGCGCCGCGCGGTCGAGCGCGCCGGCCTCGTCGAGGACGCCGGGGCCGAACGCCTGGACGACGCGGGCGAGCCCGCGGCTGCCGGGCGCGACCGCCTCGCGCGCGAGCGCGTCCGCATCGACGACCGGCGCGCCGAGCGCGCGCCACGCCGCCGCGACGCTCGACTTGCCGGCGGCGATGTTGCCCGTCAGCCCCACGCGGTAGAGGCCACTCATCGGGTCACCGCCGGCCGGGCGTGGGCGGGACGGGCCGGGCGGCTCGTCGGGGCGCCGCCGCCGGGCGCCCGTGGGCGGGCGACGCCGCTCATCGGC
>JADGGV010000019.1 GCA_019689775.1 Gemmatimonadota bacterium | reverse complement strand
ATGAGCACTCTCTCCCTCCAAATCACGTACCGGAAGGGGAAGCCCTTTGCGGCCTACATCTATCTTGCGGGTCGACCGGGGCAGCGGAGTGTCCGGACGGTCGAGGTGACGCCGGAGGTGCTGATCGATTACGCCGCGGATGGCACGCCGCTCGGGATCGAGATCGTTTCCCCGACGGACGTAGCGGCGGAAGAGATCAACCGAGCCTTCGATGTTCTGGGACTGAGTCGTCCTTCGCCTGCGGAGCTGGCCCCACTCCGGGCCGCCTGATCTGCACTCCTCCCTGCGGACCTGCTGGGCCAGCAGCGCGGCTCATGTCGGATAACAGCTCGGTGACCTCTGCGCCGCCTGCGGCGGCTTGCCCGCCGGGATGACGTTGAAGGTCCGACCCGAGCACCTGGGCCCGCGGGACGCTCGCTGCGCTCGCGTCGTGACTGCCTGAGGCGTTGGGCGCCATCGGACTCGCCGTGGTCGCACGAACGGGCGCACGCCGCCGATCCCGCAGCGTCTGCCTGCGCCGGAATCCTCGCTCTCGCAGTCGGTCGCATGAGTATCGGCCGAATGTCGGTGGTGGGAGGCGTCAAGCTCCCGCTGGCGCTGGCGAAGCTGGGATTGATCGACGAGTACGGGTTCGTGGTGCCCCCCGGGCTCGCGGGCCACGGGCCGACGTCGTTTGCGGGCTGTCGAAGCCGATCGACGTTCGACTCGGGAGCCGGCTGGAGCCCGGCTCGGGGGTGGTGGCGATGCGGTATGAGCCGAGACGGTACCCGAACGCCACCAGGCGACGACGCCGGAGCACACGACATGCCCGCAAAACGCCAGTTGCTCTTCGTCCAGGGCGGTGGTCGGGGCGCCCATGACGAGTGGGACCGCAAGCTCGTCGAGAGCCTTCAGCGCGAGCTCGGCGCGGAGTACGAGATACGTTATCCGCGCATGCCCGACGAAGATGATCCGAGCTACGCGTCGTGGAAGGCGGCGCTCGAGATGGAGTGGGAGCGGCTGCGGGACGGCGCGATCCTCGTCGGCCACTCGGTGGGTGGAACGATCCTCGTCGGAGCCCTGGCGGAGCGCCCGCCGTCCCGCGAGTCTGGCCGGGCGACGATGTGCGGTTCCCGCCCGACCTGGGGGCGCGCCTTCCCGAAGGCGTCCCCATCCATCTCTATCACGGGCTCGAGGACGACGTCGTGCCGCCGTCGCACGTGGACCTCTACGCACGCGCGGTTCCGCAGGCTCGCGTCCACCGGCTGCCGGGGCGCGACCATCAGCTCGACAATGACCTGACGGAAGTCGCAGCCGCGATCGAGGCGCTTGAAACAATTCGCTGACGGGCGCCATATTCGCCTTCACTTGGGCCGCATCGGGTCGCATGGCGCAATGGAGGGCAGCGTGCGGATTCTGAAGGGCTACGCGATCGGCGCCGTCGTCCCGGTCCTGCTCCGCGTCGCCGCGCTGGGGCTGCCGGTCCTGGGCGTCGACGCGGCCGGGACGGCCCTGGCGATCGCCCGGGAGAAGGCCGCCGCCCGTCGCATCGAGGCCGAGTTCGCCGCGGCCGACGCGCTCCGGCTGGAGCGCTTGGCGCGCCGGTTCGACACGGTGCTGGACTGCGGCCTGTTCCACACGTTCGACGCCGACGAGCGCCCGCGATACGTGGCGAGCCTGGCGTCGGTGACCGAGCCCGATGCCACCCTGTACGTCCTGTGCTTCAGCGACGAGGGTCCCGACACCGGCCCGCACCCGGTCCGTCGGGACGAGCTGACGGCGGCGTTCGACCCCGGCGCCGGGTGGAGCGTCGTCGCCATGGAGCCCGAGCGGGTCTGGACGCGGTTGCACGCCAACGGCGCACCGGCCTGGCTCGCCACGATCAGGCGCATCCCGACCGCGAGCTGAGGCGACGCCGCTCGCGCGCGTGTGACCGGCGTGGTTCGCGCGCGGACCGTCGGCGAGCGCCGGGGCGCCCCACATGGATCGGAGACTCGATCTTCGTCATCGGTCCCGCCACCTGACCCCGCGGCGCCGGGCGGCGGCACGGCGGCTCCTCGGCTGGCGCGTCGGCAACGCGACGGGTGGCCCAAAGCGGAGCGAACATCGGGAGGTTGCCTTGAGCCGCATACCGACCGCATCCGGGCTCTGCCTCCGTGCCGTGCTGCTGATGCTGGTGTCCGGAGGCGTCGTACACCCGGCCTCGGCGCAGGACCACACGGCCGTGGCGCTGGCGGCAGCGATGGGGCGCTCCCTCGACAGCGGTGAAGTGGCCGATTCCGTTCGGCTGTTGCTCGCCGACGTGCCCGAGGTCGCGCGTTCGTTTCTGTTCCTGCCGCCGGGCAGCCGGCTTCTGGGGAGCATCGATTCGCCCGGCGGGATCACGGTCTTCGCGGCCACGACGCTGTCGCCGGATTCCGTCGAGGCCCTGTACGCCCGTGAGCTGCCCGCGCGGGGCTAGAGCGTCGTGGGGTTGCGCGGCGGGCCCAGGGTTGTGCCGCACTACCCCGTCGCTTTCTGCCGCGCGGATGGCTGGCAGCTGAGTGCCCGGGTTCTGGAGCGCAATACCGGGCCGAACGACCTGACGGTGTACGTGCTCAAGCCCGGTCGTGCACCGTGCGAGCGCGAGCCGGAGCGGCGCGTCCCGGACAGTCTGGTTCCGCCGCTCTACCCGCCCCCCGGGATGCAGGACGGATCCCGGGCCTGCTATGGTCGCGGTTGGCGCGGCGGCGCGCACCCGCTGGCCGGTGCGCCGGCGCTGGATTCCGTCCTCGCCCACTACAGCCGAGAGATGGAGGTGGGGGGCTGGCGGCGCGTCGAGGCGACGACGCCCACGGTGGCGCGGAGCTGGGAGCGGATGGACCCGAAGGGCCGGCCGGTGATCGCGACCCTCGTGGTGGCCGACAACCCCCGTGCCGACGGCTGCCAGACCGTCACGTTCGTGGTCAGCGCAGGGAACGAACCGTGAACGGCGGCGCGGCGAGCGCCTCCGGCGTCGCCCGGCCCGATGCGGCCGGCGTCGCTCGTCGCGCCGGCGGCCGTCGCCCTCTCCCGTTCGCGGTGCGGCTGGAGCCCTGAGGCTCCGGCGCCTCACCCGGCGGCCTGCTTCGGCCGCGGCGGCGGGCGGAAGCGGCGCGACTGCCGCTCGTACGCGTGCGCCAGCGCCAGCACCCGCGCATCCTCGCCCGGGAGCCCGACGACCGAGAGGTTGAGCGCCGGCAGCCCGTCCGCGCCGAATCCCGCCGGGACCGACACCTCCGGCAGGCCGAGCCAGTTGCCGTAGCCGAGCGGCGTGCGCACGTCCGGCCAGCCGTCGGCCAGGCGGAACGCCTCGAACGGCATGGTGGGGTAGATCATGGCGACGACGCCGGCGGCGCGCATCGCGTCCGCCAGGCGCGCGACGACCTCGGCCCGCGAGCGCGCGAATGACTGCCCGGCGGGGTCACGCTCCATCGGCTGCTCGAGGAGCGGCTCGCACGCCTCGTAGGTGGCGGGGAGTACGTCGTAGAACGAGCGGTAGGCGTCGTAGCCGCGGCGGATCGCCGCGCGCGGGTCGTCGGTGCGACCCTGGAAGTAGCGGTAGAGCGCGTTCGCGGTCGGCGCCGGCGAGCGCGAGTCGGGGGCGACGTCGCCTCGCCGCTCGGCCGCGGCGGCGAACGCGTCGCGGTAGTTCTGGAGCGTGACCGGCGGCGCGAACGACTCGACCGTGGCGCCGGCGGCGCGCAGGTCGGCGACGGCGCGGCCCCACACCGCGAGCGCGTCCGGCGTCATCTGCGCGCGCGGGACGTGCGCGTCGACGAGCCCGAGCCGGACGCCGGCGAGCGTGTCGTCGCGGAGCGCCAGCAGCGGTCGGGCGTCCCACGCGCCGGTGCGCGCGAGCGGGTCCGACGCGTCGGCCCCGGCGATGACCGCGAGGAGGAGCGCGGCGTCGGCGACGTGGCGCGCGAGCGGCCCATGCGTGTCGAGGTATGGCCACGTCGGGATCACGCCGGTGCGCGGCACGAGCCCGAACGTCGGCTTCATCCCGACGACGCCGGTGAAGCCCGCCGGGATGCGGTTGGAGCCGCCGTCGTCGGTGCCGAGCGCGGCGAACGCCATCCCGTCGGCGACGGCGACGGCCGAGCCGGCGCTGGAGCCGCCGGGCGTGCGCGTGCCCGTGGGGTCGTGCGGGTTGAGCACCTGGCCGGTGTGGCTGCTGGTGCCGACGCCGTGGTAGGCGAAGTCGTCGGCGGCGGTCTTGCCGAGGACGATCGCGCCGGCCGCGCGCAGCCGCGCCACCTCGAGCGCGTCGCGCCGGACCGGGTCGGGGAAGAGGCGGGCCCACTCGGCGCTGGAGCCCGTGGTCGGCAGCCCGCGCACGTCGTAGATCGCCTTCGCGAAGACGGGGACGCCGTCGAGCGGCCCGCGCAGCCGGCCCGCGCGCAGCCGCGCGTCGGCCTCGCGCGCCTCGGCGAGCGCGGTGTCGGCGAGCGCGTCGATCGCGCGCCAGCGCGCGCCGTCCGTGCGGCAGCGCTCGAGCGCCTGGGCGGTGACCTCGGCGGCCGTCCATGCGCCGCGGCGGCGGCCGGCCTGGTAGTCGGCGATCGTGCCCTCGAGCGGATCCGCATCGCTTCGCGCCCAGGCGGAGCGCGGGAGCGCGGCGAGAGCGGCGAGCTGGGCCAGGACTTCGCGTCGGGTCGGCGTCATCGGCGTGAGGGTCGCGGTCGAGGCGACGGGGCGAGCGCCGCGCGCCGGGCGGCCGCGCGGTCGCGGGAAGATCGGCGCCCGCGCGCGCGGCGTCAACGGCGGATCGCCGCTTCTTCGCCGCCGAGCGTCGCGAGGTCCGGATCGTCCGCCCGGCGGCTCGGGAGGCGCGGCCTGGCGGAGCAAGGCGTCGTCGCGTTGGTCGAGTAGTTGCCGGCGTGAGGTCGACGGCGCACGATTCGGGGAGGTCGATGCAAGTCCAGCCACACGGGGGCCGGTCGATGGAGCGACTGAAGATCGAGCTGCTCGGCGCGCCGATCCTGCGGCAGCGCGCTGCCGACGTGGATGTCGTCGACGACGAGGTGCGCGACCTGGTGCGCCGCATGTTCGACGCGATGTACGCGGCGAATGGGCAGGGGCTCGCGGCGCCGCAGGTCGGCATCCCGCGGCGGATCGTGGTGCTCGACCTGCCGCACGAGGACACGCCCAGCTACGCGCTGGTGAACCCGCGCGTCGTCGAGCGTGCCGAGGAGCGGGCCCGGGGCGAGGAGGGCTGCCTGAGCATCCCCGGCGTCACCGAGATCGTCGAACGGCCGGCCCGCGTCGTGGTCGAGGCGGTGGATGCGGACGGCGCGCCGCTCCGGATCGAGGCGGACGGGGAGCTGGCCCGCTGCCTCCAGCACGAGATCGATCACCTCGACGGGATCCTCTACATCGATCACCTCTCGCCACTGAAGCGGAAGATGCTGCTGGCCCGCTACCGCAAGCAGCAGACGCGAACGGTGGACGCCTGATTCCCGGCGAGCCGACCCGGTCCGGCGGCAGGCCGGGTCCGGCGGCCGGCCGGGGCGGTCGGCGGAGGCCGCGGCCGAGCGGTCGCGGGCGGCGAGCCCTGTCGCGACGTCGCCCGCAACACGATGTTTACGCGCTCGCATCCGGGCGCCGTGGCGCCGGATCGACCGAACCCACCACGTCCACGACCCGGGAGCACCGATGCCGCCGACGTACGGCCACGGCAAGATCTGCTACCTCCTGATCCCCGCCACCGACGTCGAAGCCTCGGCGGCGTTCTACCGCACCGTCTTCGACTGGCGCATCCGGGTGCGCGGCGACGGCGCGACCGCGTTCGACGACGCGGTCGGCGAGGTCAGCGGGGCGTGGGTCAGCGGCAGCGCGCCGATCGATGCCGGCTTCCTCTACATCATGACGGACGACATCGCGCGCACCTGCGAGCTGGTGACCCGCGAGGGCGGCGAGATCGTGGAGCCACCGGACCTCGCCGCGCGCGAGATCATCGCGCGCTTCCGCGATCCCGCCGGGAACGTCTTCGGGCTCTACCAGGAGCGGGGGCTCGCGCGCCGCGGGTAGCCGCCGGCGCGACCGGCGCCCGGCTACCCTACCTTCATCGCCAGCGCGCCCGCCCCCGCGACGACCTCCGGGCTCCGCGTCGTCAGGGGGACCGGCGCCGCGAACGAGAGCCTCTCCATCGGGATGCGATCGAGGAAAAGGACCACCGCGTGCCACTCCCCGAAGGACGACGACCAACTGCGCAGCCCGGAGAAGCCTGCCTCGTAGACGGATCGCGCCACGGCCTGCGAAACCCTGACGTCGCGTGCCGCGACGTGGTCGGGGCGCATCGAGTGCCGGGCCAGGACGGCCGGATCACAGAGGTCCAGGATGTCGGCGGCCCGCTCCCGCGGCACCGCGAGCGAGACGAGCGCGAGTCGGCGACCAAACTCCTCGAGGTGGTAGTCCCGCAGCACCGACCCGCGGAAGCGGGCGATCTTCTCCGCCACGGCGTGCTCCGGTAGCTCCGCGGTGTAGAGCACGGGGACGTCGCCCAGGTCGAACCGGCCGCTCCCCTGCGCAACGGGCACGTACGTGGGCGAGAACGGCGCACCGGGGGCGGCCGCCGGATCGCAGGGAAACGCTCGCCACAGCTCCGCGGGGATCGTCAAGCGTATGCGCCGGAGATCTCGGCCTCGACGGCGGCGACGACCTCGGACAGGCGGCCGGCCATCAGGACGTCGATCGGACGCCGGTGCCCGAGATGCGGATTCACGCCCGTGAGCCAATCCGGTATCGCGCGCCGGTCCAGGTACCCGGCCAGCAGCGACACCACCACCCCGAGATGCCGGAGCCGCTCTTCATTCTCCGGGTCCGCCGCTTCCCCTTGCTTCCACCGGGCCACGCGGCTCCGGTTCACGCCGAGCGTATCCGCCAGCGCCGAATCGGACTCGAATGCCGTGCGGGCGAGAATGTACTGGCTCCACGCCGCCGGCAGGCTGCCGGTCAGATGCGTCGCCAGCTCGGCCGTCTCGCGCAGGATCCGCGCGAGCGACTTCTCCGGATCCTCGACCTCGCCAGCCGCCAGGAGCTCCCTCGCCTCCGCCAGATTGCCGAGATGGGCGCTGATCGCTCGCAGCTCCTCGAGCGCCGACCTCGCTCCACTGGACTCGTCCCGGTCGCTGTCGTTCGACCGCGGTGGCAGCTCGACCGCCGCAGACATTCCTGGCTCTCCTCTCGAGGGCGTCGCACGCCTGCGCAACAAAGCTGTTGCGCAAAACCGGTGCGCGCCAGAGCGGGCCGCCGGCCCGCGCGCCGTCGTGACGCGTGTTCGGGGACTCACACGAAGTCCGCCCGACCCATTCCGCTCTCGCTTCCGCTCCCACGCCCGGCGGTTCAGGAGCGGGAGCGACCAGGGCACACGAGATCCGCCGGACCGGATTTCACGCCGGTGCTCGGCGTTCCGCCGCCGCCGGCACGATCGCGGTGGCGAAGCCGGCCGGGGCGCGCTTCCCGTCTCGCTCGGGCCCGAAGTTGCGCTGCTCCTCGAGGGTGAGGCCGCACGCCGCGAGGAACTCGGCGACGCGCTCGCGGACCGGCGGCGTGTTGTCGATGCCGAAATGCCACGGCTCGCCGGTGGCGGCGAGGACGGCGCGCGAGTAGCGCATGAAGAGTGAGCCGGACTCGATGAGCTCGGTGGAGAAATAGTCGAAGGCGACGACGCTCCCCGCGGCCGTCGCGGCGATCGTGCGCAGCGTGCGCTCGACGGCCTCGCGCTTGAGGTACATGGTCACGGATTCCCACAGGAAGATGCTCGGCCGGTCCGGGTCGAAGCCGGCTGCGACGAGCTTGTCGAACCAGTCTTCCTCCTCGAGGTCGGCCGGCACGTAGGCGACGCCGCTCGTGTCGATGCCGGCCTTCGCCAGCATCTCGCGCTTGAACGCCTGCGTTCGGGGCTGGTCGACCTCGAAGCAGCGGACCCGAGCGCGCGTTTCCGGCGGCAGGCGGTAGGCGCGCGTGTCGAGGCCGGCGCCGAGCACGACGAGCTGGTCGACGGCGGGGAGGTGGCGCTCGAGGGCGGCGTCGTAGAACGTCGTGCGCGCGGCCGACTGGTACATCATCGGCGGCTCGCCCGGATAGGGGTAGCGGTAGAGGCGCGGCACGTAGCCGGTCAGGCGGTGCGCGACGAGGGTCGGCGCCGTCTCGAGGCGGAGCCCGAGCGGCGAGATGTTCGGCATCACGGCCATCAGCCGGGCGCACGGCTCGTCGCGCCGCGTGCCGAGCCGGTGCTGCATGTACCGCGTGTAGAACGATGCCAGCACCGTCGCCGAGGTGCCCGTCCGGCGGCTGAACCGGAGCATCCGGGCGACGAACGGCACGTACCCGGCGATGCCGACCGGGAGCAGCAGGCCCTGGACGATCCGGAACGCGCCCGCGGCGACGAGGTTGCGCACGTCCATCGAAGTTCCTCCCGCTCCCGGGTCCGCCGACGGGTCGACGCCGCATGTCTCCGGCCACTCGAGGCGCTCGGGTCGCGAGCGCGGTGCGGCGGGCGACGTCGTCGCCTACATTGCCGGCGAGAGGCCGGCGGCCCCGCGTCGGCTAGTGACGCGGCATCCGGGAGGAGGGCGATCGTGACCGCCGTCATTCGGAGTCTCCGCCATGCGGCGCGCCGGCTGCTGCGCGCGCCCGCGTTCGCCGTCGCCTCGGTGCTCACGCTGGCGTTCGGGATCGGCGCGGCGACGGCCGTCTTCAGTCTGGTGGACGGCGTGCTGCTGCGGCCGCTGCCGTACGCGGATCCGGGGCGGCTCGTCGACCTGTCACACACGCTCCAGCTCACGGGCGCGGCGCAGGTCGACCAGTCCGACGCGACGTACCTCTACTACCGTCGCGAGAACCACGTCTTCACGGATGTGGCCGCGTACCGCGCGACGGCCGTGAACCTGGCGACGGCGGCGCGCGACGGCGCGGCGGAGCGCGTGGCGGCGGCGCGGGTGAGCGCGAGCCTGTTCCGGGTGCTGGGCGTGTCGCCGGCGCGGGGGCGCGCGTTCGTGGAGGGCGAGGACGCGCCGGGCGCCACGCCGGTCGTGCTGATCGGGGAGCGGCTCTGGCGGCGGAAGTACGGCGGTGACCCGGGGATCGTGGGGCGTCGCCTGGAGATCGACGGCGTCGCGCGCGAGGTCGTCGGCGTGCTGCCGGCCACGTTCCGCTTCCCGGCGGCGGCGGCGGAGCTGTGGCTGCCGACGGACATCGATCCGGCGCGCACGCAGTCGGCGATCTTCGACTACCGCGCGGTCGCGCGGCTGCGCCCGGGCGTCACGCCGGCGGCGGCCGCGGCCGACCTCCAGCGCCTGCTGCCGCGGGTGCCGGAGGCGTACGCGGGGCGGCTGACCGCGGCCGCGATCGAGGCGATCCACATGAGCGCGGTCGTGCGGCCGCTGCGCGACGTGGTCGTCGGCGACGTCGGGCCGGCGCTCTGGGTCGTGCTCGGCGCCGTCGGCTTCGTGCTCCTCGCCGCGTGCGCGAACGTGGCGAACCTGTTCCTGGTGCGGGCGGAGGGGCGCCGCCGCGAGCTGGCGGTGCGGCGCGCGCTCGGCGCCGGCGGCGGGCGCACGGCGGCGGAGTTCCTGTCCGAGGGGCTCGTCGTCGCCGCGGTCGGCGGGCCGCTCGGCGTCGTGGTGGCCGCGGCGGGCGTGCGCGTGCTCCGCTCCCTCGCGGCCGGCGTCGCGATCCCGCGCCTCGAGGAGGTCGGCGTGGACGGCGCCGCGCTCGGCGTCGCGGCGGGGCTGACGGTGCTCGCGGCGCTCCTCGTGAGCGCGCTCCCCGCGCTGCGCTCGGCGTGGCTGGCCGTGCCGGCGGCGCTCGCGGAGGCCGGCCGCCCGGCGACGGCCGGGCGCAGGCAGACGCGCGCGCAGCACGTGCTGATCGTGGCGCAGGTCGCGCTCGCGCTCGTGCTGCTGACGGGCGCCGGGCTGATGGCGCGCAGCTTCGCGCGACTGCGCGCGGTGCAGCCGGGCTTCGACGCGGCGGGCGCGCTCACGTTCCGCATCGCGCTCCCGGACGCGGCGTACCCGACGGCGGACGACGCGGCGCGCTTCCTCGTCCGCGCGCTCGACGACCTGGCCGCGCTCCCCGGCGTGCGCGCGGTCGGCGCGGTGACGAAGCTGCCGCTCGACGCCGAGGCGCGGCGCGACACCGCGGTGTTCGTCGAGGGGCAGGCGTCGCCGTCGGGGATGCCGAACATACACCAGGTCGCGTACGCGAGCCCCGGGTACTTCCGCGCGCTCGGCATCCCGCTCGTCGCGGGGCGTACGTTCGAGCGGCCAGACCCGGCGCGCGCGCGGCTCGAGGTCGTCGTCAGCCGCGCGCTCGCCGATCGCTACTGGCGCGGCGACGCGGTCGGCAAGCGGCTGCGCCTGATGCCGCAGGGGCCGTGGCTGACGGTCGTCGGCGTGGCCGGGAACGTGCGCGGCACCGCGCTCGACCAGCCGCCGGACGAGACCGTCTACCTCCCGCTCGTGAGCGCGGACGCGGCGGCCGCGGGCGACGCGCCCGACGACCCGCGCTGGGCGCCGCACGGCGCCGCGTTCGTGGTGCGCGCCACGGACCCGGCGCGGCTCGCCGAGCGGATCGGCGCGACCGTGCGCGCGCTCGACCCCGCGGTCCCGGTCTACGCCGTCCAGCCGATGACCGAGATCGTGGCGCGCTCGGCCGCGCGGGCGTCGTTCACCCTGCTGCTGCTCGGCATCGCCTCGGCCGTCGCGCTGGCGCTCGGCGCGATCGGCATCTACGGCGTCATCTCGTACGCGGTCAGCCTGCGCGCCCGCGAGATCGCGGTCCGCCTCGCGCTCGGCGCCTGCCCCGCGCACGTGCGCCGCATGGTCGCGCGGCAGGCCGTCACGGTCGGCGCCGTCGGCGTCGCGCTCGGCCTCGCCGCCGCGCTGGCGACGACGCGCTTCATGGCGACGCTCCTCTTCGGCGTCGCGCCGACCGACCCAGCGACGCTCGCCGGCGCCGCCGCGCTGCTGCTGGCGGTCGCGCTCGCGGCGGCGTGGCTCCCGGCCCGCCGCGCCGCAGCGACGGACCCGGCGGGGGCGCTGCGGGCGGAGTGAGAGAGCGCGGTGTCGGTCAACGGAAACGGGTCACACGAAGACACGGAGCCGCAGAGAGTTCGTGGGCGGTAGCGGATGCTCGGCGTGCGCACCATCCTTGCTTGAGTCGGTCCCGGCGCGAACGTGCACGGGGTGTGGCCCCGAACCGGGATCGGCGGTCTTCCCGGGGCCGGCTTCGGGCGCCCGGGAACGCTTCGCGGCTTCGCGTCTTCGTGTGACACGTTTCGGAGTGTCGGCCGCCCGCGAGGGTTCGGCGTCTCCAGGTCGGCGGGCGGTAGGGAGTGGTCACGTCACACCGGAGTCTTCGTCATGGGCGTCGCCGAGCACCTGAGGATCCGCATCGACGACTACGACCAGCGCATCCGCACGTTCGTGCCCGGCTACGAGGAGATGCTCCGGCGCACGGCGGAGACGCTGCGGCTGCTGGATGCGACGTCGCCCGCGGTCGTCGACCTCGGCACCGGCACGGGCGCGCTCGCGCGGTGCTGCCTCGACGTCGCGCCGCGCGCACGCATCGTCGGCATCGACGACGACCCGGCGATGCTTGAGCTGGCGCGCGCCCGCCTCGGCGGCCAGGGCGACGTCGAGCTCGTCCACGGCGACTTCCTGCTCACGCCGCCGCCGCCGGCGGACGCCATCGTCGCCTGCATCGCGCTGCACCACATCCCGACGCCGGAGGCGAAGCGGGCGCTCTACCGGCGGTGCGCGGCGGTGCTGCGCCCCGGCGGCGTGCTCGCGTCGGCGGACTACTTCCCGGCGCGCCTGGAGCGGCTGGCGGCGCTCCAGCGGGGCGCGTGGCTGGAGCACCTGGAGCGGACGTATCCCCGGGCGGACGCCGAGGCGTACCTCGACGCGTGGGCGGAGGAGGACACGTACTTCCCGCTGGAGGACGAGCTGGCCTGGCTGCGCGACGCGGGGCTGCGGCCGGAGGTCGTCTGGCGGCAGGACGGCTTCGCCGTGCTCGCGGGGATCAGGCCGGCGTGAGCCGGGCCCGGCGCCGACGCCCATGCCCTGCATCACCCCTCCGACCGGCTGCAACGACAGGGCGAACCGGGTCTGGTACCCCGAGTGCTACGCCGCGAACCCGGGAGCCGTGACCGACTGGGCGCCCTACATCCAGTGCGCGCTGAACGACGCCGCGGCGGCGGGCGGCGGCACGGTGCTGCTCGGCGCCCGGGCGATCTCGCGCTACGCCTTCGCGTCGACGATCGAGGTCGGAGCGTACGACGGCCGCATCTCCGTCACGCTCCGAGGGACGAGCCTCACCGCCACGCTCTCCGTGGCGAAGCCGTTCGCCGGCGCCGGCACGAACGCCGTCATCGTGAACCCCGGCTCCGCGCTCGAGACGCTCACCGTGCTAGGCAACGACGCCTATCGCCGGGACGGCGCGCCCATCACGGGCGTCGCCTTCGGCGGGAACGTCCGGTCCGGTCGCGCGCGGATCGAGAACGTGAGCATCCAGCGGTTCACGGAGTACGGCGTGAACTTCGGCGCCGGGCGGATCGGCTGCACCGTCTCCGGGTGCGCGATCAGTCGCAACGCCAACAGCGGCGTGCTCGTGGGCGGTGTGGGCAGCGCCGGCAACGCCGTGGTGAACAACACGATCTACGACAACGGCGGGGACGGCATCGACAACGGCGGCGGGAGCGACTGCACGATCTCCGGCAACTACTGCTACGGCAATGGCTGGAGGAACCCCGGCGGCGGCGACGACCACGGGATCCTCCTGTACGCGGGCGGCTCGATCTCGTGCAACGGCAACAGGGTCGTGGCGAACACCTGTTACAAGAACCACGGCTCGGGCATCAAGGCGTACCCGGATCCGAGGAAGGCCGGTCGGCTGTTCGGCAACACGATCGACGCCAACGAGTGCCATCACAACGGAGTCGACGGCATCACCGTGGCGGCCTGCACGAACACGCGGGTCACCGGGAACCATCTGCACGACAACGCCAGGGCCGGCCTGTACGGCCGCTCCGCCCCCTCGGGTGGGAACACCGCGTCCGACAACACCTGGTGCCGGAACGGCGTGAGCGAGGTGGATGCCGTCGGCTGGAGCCTGGTCGGGAACCACACCTGTTAGATTGCGGTGCCGGCGCCGGCCTGGCCCGATCGGCCGGGCCCGCCGCCGGGTGCGACCACGCCTACCTCGAGGGGGGCTCAGTCGAGGAGCGGATTCCGCACCGACAGGCCGCGGAACCGCGAGAAGTCGCGATCGGCGGTCCACAGCTCCGTCACCCCGTGGTGGACGCAGAGCGCCGCCACACGCGCATCATGAACCTGCGGCCCCTCGATCCGCCCGCGCTCCAGCAGCGACCGCAGGGAATCCCAGTAGCCGTTGCTCTCCGCCAGCACCACCACGGAGGGCGACTCCAGCCAGGCCTCGATCTGCTCGATGGCCGTCGCGAGCGGCGTCGGCGGCCGGTAGATCCGCGGGTGGGTCACGATCGCCAGGAACTCGTGGAGGCACGGCCACGGCAGCGCCCACGGCGCCCGCCCCTCCGCCAGCTCACGGATCCGCTCGTACGCCGCCTCGTGCCACGGCGAATCCTCCCGGTGAGCGTACACCAGCAGGTTGGTGTCGAGCGCGATCACCCGCCTCGGCCCTCGTAGCTACGTCGACGGACCTCGTCCCAGCCCGCGATCTCGGGATCGATCCCCTGACCTCCGACGGTGACCCGGCGAAGCCGAAAGCCCGGCACGCGGCGCCGCGCCTCGAGGGCCTTGCGCAGGCCGTCCTCGATCAGCGCGCGGAGCGTCGTTCGCTCGCGCTCGGCGACGCGCTTGGCCTCCTCGAGGAGCGAATCGGTGATCTCGACAGTGGTCTTCATGGGTGTATGGTAGCCACAACCCATAAATATGGTCAACCATCCACCCTCGCCCACCTGCCGACACCGCCGGGCGACGTCGTCGCCTTGCGTCGCTCCGCCCGGCCGGCGAATCTTCGGCATCCCGACACCGCGCGGCCCTGCGCCGCCCCCCGATCCCGATCGCCCGCATGCGTGCATCGCTCGTGGCCGCCGTGCTGGCGGCATCGCTTCTCCCGGGCTGTTACGCGCCGCTGAAGCTGGCGCGCGACGACTCGGCGACGGTCCTCTCGACGCAGCTCCTGGACGCGCCGGACCCCGGCCAGCCGGGGCCGTACCGCGTGCGCTACCTGACCTACGGCAGCGGGACGGACAAGCGGCGGGCGGCGTACCGCGACTCGGTGGCGTTCCGGACGAAGAGCGTGGACGCGTCGAAGCTGGTGGACCTGGGGGAGAGCGCGAAATCGCGCAACAAGTACTGGGGCTTCACGCCGAAGGCGTTTCCGCTGAACGCGCGCGTCTGGTATCCGGACGGGCCCGGGCCGTTCCCGCTCGTGCTGATCGTGCACGGCAACCACGACATGAAGAAGTTCTCGGACCCGGGGTACGCGTACCTGGGCGAGCTGCTCGCGAGCCGCGGCTTCATCGTCGCCTCGATCGACGAGAACTTCCTGAACGGGCGCATCCGCGGCGAGAACGACGCCCGCGCCTGGCTGCTGCTGAAGCACCTGGAGGCGTGGCGCGGCTTCGTCGCCGACGAGAAGAACCCGTTCTACCGCAAGGCCGACCTGGACCGCGTCGCGCTGATCGGCCATTCGCGCGGCGGCGAGGCGGTCGGGCACGCGGCGGCGTTCAACCGGCTGCCGCGCTACCCGGACGATGCGACGCTGACGTTCGACTTCGGCTTCGGCATCCGCGGCGTCGTCGCGATCGCGCCGGTCGACGGGCAGTACACGCCGGCGGACCGCCTGGAGCCGGACGTGAAGAACGTCGACTACCTGGTGTTCCACGGCTCGCACGACGGCGACGTCTCCTCGTTCATGGGGCTGCGCCAGTACCAGCGCGTGCGCTTCGACGACGGCCGGCCGCACTTCAAGGCGGCCGTGTACGTCTACCGCGCGAACCACGGGCAGTGGAACACGACGTGGGGGAACAAGGACGACGGCCCGCGCAGCTCGCGCATCCTCGATTTGCGCGGGCTGCTGCCGCCGGAGGAGCAGCGCCGCTTCGCGAAGGTCTACATCGGCGCGTTCCTGGAGGCGACGCTGCACGACGACCGTCGCTACCTGCCGCTCTTCCGCGACCACCGCGTCGCCGGCGGCTGGCTGCCGAAGACGATGTACATCACGCGCTTCCAGGAGAGCGGCTACCGCGCGCTGGCGGACTTCGACGAGGACGTGGACGTGACGACCGGCACGGCGCCGGGCGTGCGCATCCGCGGCGATTCGCTGGCCACGTGGCGGGAGGGCGGGCTGAACCTGCGCACGGCGAACTCGCCGGCGGAGGGGAGCTCGCTGAACGAGTACGCGGTCTGGCTGGGGTGGAACAATCGGCTCGCGGGCGAGGACACGACGCGCATGGGGCCGCCGGCGAGCTACACGCTGTCGCTGCCGGACACGCTCGCCCGCGCCTGGGCGCTCGGCCCCGGCTCCTCGCTCCAGCTCCTGCTGATGCCGACGGAGAAGATCCCCGGCCCGCGCAAGCCGCCGCACGCGGATACCGCGAAGGCGGACGAGGCCGGCAAGCGCAAGCGGGATGCGACGCCGAAGCAGCCACCGCGCCTCGAGGACCTCCCGCCCGTGGACCTGTCCGTCGAGTTGGAGGACGCCGCGGGCGCCACGGCGCGCCTGCCGCTCTCGCGTTACGGCGCGATCCGCCGCCCGCTCGAGATGCGCGTGCTGCGCCGCGCCGACCAGGAGAAGCGCGCGTTCGCGCGGCCCTACGAGTACGTGATGCAAACGTTCTCGCTGCCGCTCGCGGACTTCGTCGAGGCGACGCCGTCGCTCGACCTCACCCGGCTGCGCGCGGTGCGTCTCGTCTTCGACCGCTCGCCGGCCGGCACGGTCATCGTCGACGACATCGGCTTCTCGACCGGCGACGCGGGCTACCGCGTGGCGCGCGGCGACCGACCGTAACGGGAGAGGGGGCGGCGCCGACGATCGACGACCCGCCGGCGGCGCCGGCCGACGGTCCGCGGATGCTCCCGGTGCGCTGAACGCCGCCGCGCCGGCGGCAGGCGCAGGGGGCGTCGCCTGCGCGGATGGCGTCAGCGGCCGCCCGTCGTCCAGCGCAGCGCGACGCGGTGCCCGCCGGCGGCGTCGTCGAGCGGCTCGTAGGCGTAGTCGATCGAGATGCGGTCGCCGGAGAAGCCGGCGCCGACGGTGAACGCCTCGGTGCCGTCCTCGGGCGGGCGGCGCACGCCGCCGCGGACGTAGAGCGTCCGCCCGCTCACCGGCCAGTAGCCGAGCTCGAGCCCGAACGCGGGCGCGATGCGGCCGGTCCACTCGCGCGAGACGGCCAGGACGGGCGTGACGTCGAGCGGCCCGGTGGGGAGCGGCACGGTGCTGGTGAGCGACGCGGTGTAGCGCTCCGGCACCGCGAGGTCGCCGGCGCCGACCTCGACGTCCGGGCCGAGGTTCAGCGCCGTGACGGCGACGCGCAGCAGCCCGAGCGTCGCACCGGCGGACGCGTCGAACGCCACGCTGGCGCCGTGGTCCGCGCCGATGCGCTCCTCGACGAGCTTCGCCGAGGCGCCGAGGCGCAGCTTCTTCACGCCGTGCGCGAACGTCACGGAGACGGCCCGCTCCGCGACCGGCACGCCCCCCTCGTGGTCCAGCGCCGAGGGGCGCACCTGCACGATGCGTGGGTCGGCGGCCGCGTCGTAGTCGATGCCGCGCAGCCCGAGCGCGGCGATCCCACCCAGCCACTCCACCGCCCCCGCCGCGTCGAGCGTGAGCGCGCCGCCGCCGTACGCCTGGCCGCCCGCGTAGATCCCCCCGTCCTGGAGGAAGGCGGGCTCGTAGAAGACGCCGGATACGTCGGCGTAGCCGGCGGGGAAGTGGTCGCCGAGCGCGAGCGCGCGGGCGCTCGCCGGGAGCCGCAGCAGCAGCGACGTGCGCTGGGCGGCCGCCGGTGTCGCGCCGGACAGCGCGGTCCAGCCGACGAGCGCCCCCAGGAGTGCGCGACGCATGGGCAGATTGGGTTCGGGTGGCATCGAGGCGCGGTCGCGCCCGGACGCGCGGGAAGGTAAGTCCGGCCGGGCGCCGCACAAGCCCGGCGGCGGGATCGCTGCGGGCGGCCACGCGCGCCCCTTGACCGCGGCGGCCGCGCGCCGCAGCCTTCGCGGCCGCCGCGGCGGACCCGCGCGGCGCCGACTCGTCCGCACCCCCAAGGATCACCCGGAATGCGACGTCGCACGCTCCACCGCCTCGGCTGCCTCCTCGCCCTCGCGGCGCCCGCCAAACTCGCGGCGCAGCGGGCCGACTCGATCGACCTCCGCTTCTCCGGCTTCGCCGCCGAGCAGTTCAACACCAGCCCGGTGGCGGGCGAGGCCGCCAGCACGTTCGAGACGCGGCTCGTGCGCCTGACCGCCGAGGCGACGGTGAACGGCTGGATCGTCGGTCGGCTTCAGCCGGACTTCTCGATGGGCCGCCTGGCGCTCGCCGACGCCTGGATCGACTTCCGGATCGACCCGCGCCTCCAGCTCCGCCTCGGGCAGTTCAAGAAGCCGTTCACGTACATCTACACGTTCTCCGAGACGATGCTGCCGATCATCGAGCGGACGACGCGGATCCGCGGGCTCGCGGCGGCGCTCGCGGCCGTGAGCGCGCCGGGCGGCGGGCCGCTCTACCCGACGATCGACGGCGAGGCGGTCGTGCCGGACGAGATGTCGCTGCTGTCGGAGAACCTCTACGCGACGCGCGACATCGGCGCGGCCGTGCACGGCATCTTCGGCGGGCGCCTCGCCTACGAGGCGGGGATCTTCAACGGGCAGGGGCCGAGCCGGATGGACGAGGACGGCGCCAAGTCGGTCGCGGCGCGCGTGACGCTCACGCCGCTCCGCGACGTGCCGCTCGGGCTCGGCGTCGATGCGCAGCAGGCCTCCATCGTCTTCGACGGCGAGCTGAGCGGGCTCCCGGCCGCGCGGCGCGTGCGGACCGGGCGCGCGTTCACCGCCGACGTCGTCTGGGGCGGCTTCCGGCACCCGGGCGTGAACGCCGTCGCCGAGGTCGCCGGCGGCGACGACCTCGTCAACGACCGGCCGTTCCGCGCGACGCAGGCGTGGGTGACGTGGTTCCAGCCGGTCGTCGGCCCGCGGCTCGAGGGCGTCGAGCCGATGGCGCGCGTGAGCTGGGCGGACCCGGACACCGGCCGCCGCGACGACGAGGCGTGGCTCGTCACGCCCGGCGTGACCCTCCACTTCGCCGGCCGCAACCACCTCCAGATGGACTACGAGGTGTGGGTCCCCGCCGCGCCGGGCGTCGAGACGGCGAAGGCGTTCCGCGCGCAGGCGCAGGTGTACTTCTAGCGCGCAGCGGCTCCGATCTCGATCTCGGCGCCGCTACGCCGTCGCCTCGCCGGCGCCCTCGGGGGCGACGCTGGCCGGCGCGGCCTGCCGGCGCCGCCGCGCCCGCTTCTCCTCGTACATGCGCTCGTCCACGATACGGAGGAGCTGCTTGAGCGGCTCGCGGCTGCCGGCCAGGTCGAGTGCGCCGACGCTGATGCCGAACGGGTAGCTCCGCCCCGGGACGGCGTCGCGGGCGCGCACCGCGTCCTGGATGCGGCGCAGGATGACGTCGGCGTCGCCGGCGGCGGCCAGCTCGACGAGCGCGCAGAACTCGTCGCCGCCGAGCCGGGCGACGGCGTCGGAGGCGCGCAGCGCGTGGCAGAGCACGTCGGCGGCCTCGCGGAGCACCTCGTCGCCGGCCGCGTGGCCGTAGACGTCGTTGATGTGCTTGAGCCCGTCGACGTCCGCCAGGATGACGGCCAGCGAGCGGCCGTCGCGCTCGGCCGCCCGCACCACGCGCGGCGCCACCTCGAAGAAGCCGCGGCGGTTGAGCAGCCCGGTGAGCGGATCCGTGCGCGCCTGGTGGTGCAGCTCGGCCACCAGGCGCGCGCTCGTCATCCACAGGAAGCCGAACGCGACGCACGCGGTGCCGACGAGGAGGCCGAGCAGGCTGAGCGCCTGCACGCTGTCGTTGGCCATGAAGTCCGCGGGCGCGCCGCGCGTCAGCGTGAGCGCGAGCCGCAGGACGTTCAGGGCGGCGAACAGCGCGAGCGCGCTGCCGAACGCGAAGACCGGCGTGCTCGCCTCCGAGGCGCGCGCCTCGCGCAGCAGCAGCGCGGCCGTCCAGCCGATCTGGAGCGCGAGCGCGAGGCTGAGGACGACGATGCGGGGCGCGGGGGCGTCGACAACGAACGTGTAGTACGCCAGCCCGCCGGCCGTGGCGGCGACGAGCGCGGCGCTTGGGCCGAGCCGTACGCGGTCGCGCCCGAAGAACGCGGACACGGCGCCGTGCTGGAGCCCGGCCGCCACGACGATGAGGCCGTTCCCCGCCACGACCGACCAGCCCGCGGGGATGTGGCCGCGCGCCGCGACCAGCGCGACGCCCACGGTGGCGGTGAGCGTGCAGGCGGCGAGCCAACCGGTGCCCCGGAGTCCGGGCGTCGTCGCGCGGATCGCCACGAGACTGACCGACGAGAGGCCGAGAAGGGTGAGCTCGCAGACGAGGAGCGTGCGGATGTCCATGCGGAGGCGAAGCCCGTAACGTTGCGCGGGTGGCCCCGTCGCCGTCCGCGCCGCCGCGGAAGATAGCGTGGGGCTCCGACGGCAGCCACCCGACCGTGCACGGGCACGGGTTTCGCATCCGCGGTCCGGACCCCACGGAATCGGCGGCGCGGCGCGCCCGCGCCCCACTGCCCGGCCGGCTTCGCGCGGCGCGCGCGGCGCCCGCCCGACCGGGCCCCCACGCGGCGGACGGCGCCGCAGGAGGCTCCCGCCATGGCTCTCTCCCGTCGTCAGTTCCTTCGCCTCTCCGGCGGCGCCGGCGCCGCCCCCGCCGCCCGCGGCCGGGCGGCGCGGGGGGGGGCCCACGGCCCGGCGCCGGCCGCGCCC
>JADGGV010000448.1 GCA_019689775.1 Gemmatimonadota bacterium | reverse complement strand
CACCCACCCCCGCCCAGCGCCGCGAGCTGGATGCCATCCGCTCCGCGCTCGCGACGGCGCAGCGGTAGGGCCGGCGAACAGCAACGGATTTTTCACCACAGAGGACACAGAGGACACAGAGAACTGCGGAGACCGGCGGGCGGAGGATCACCGGTAAACCACACATCTTTCAGAAGTTGAACCGGTGACCTTCGACTACCCGGTGGATCCTCCGTGTGCTCTGTGTCCTCTGTGGTGAATAGGTGTGGTCCGTTCGCCTGCCTTGTCTACCGGCCAAAGTTGAGCCGGAACGACGTGCGGACGAGGTAGCCCGCACTCCGGCTGCTCGTCAGCTCGCGCGGCGCGCCGCTGTCGAGCGGGCTGCGCGTCGCGCGCAGTACCGGGCCGGCGCCGAGGACGATGCTCCAGCGGTGCGCGCCGGGCGAGAGCGCGAGCGAGGGGCCGGCGAACAGCGTCGCCCCACCCTCCGCCTCCTCCGCCTCCCAGAAGCCCTCCAGGTCCTCGCCCAGCGCCTCGAGCGAGACGGAGAACGACGGGCTCACGCGGCGCGACCATCCCACCCCGGTGATCAGGTCGACCGCGTCGCGCCCGGACGCGAGCGGCCGCTCCACCGTCACGTCCGCCGCCAGCGTCGAGCGCGCGCCGACGTGCGCGCCCGCGACCCGCGCGAGGAGCACGTCGTCGCCCCCGTACTCGCGCCGCGCGCCAACGGCGAGGAGTACCGGCGTGGCGCCGCCGAAGTCCGTCGCCCGGAGCTGCGCCTCGGCCTGCTCCGAGAACCGCTGCGCGCCGCCCGCCGGCGTCATGGACGCGCGCGCGACGAGCGCGAGGCGCGAGCCGACCCACCACCGCCCCCACACCCGCTGCTGGAGCGCGTTCCCGTCCAACGCCTCGAAGCCGCGGTCGCCGTACGCGGCGTCGTAGCGCAGCTCCGAGCGCTGCGCCGCCACCGTCGCCGGGCCGTCGACCAGCAGGAACGCCGACTGCGCGGCGAGCGCGCGGGGCGCGGCGAGGCCGGCAAGCAGCGCTATGCCGGCCAGCGGCCGGAGGATGGCGACGCTTCGCCGGCCGCGGGCATCGCTCGGCAGAGCCTCGGTACGGGGCATGATTCGAGTCCTTTCGCGTGCGGTTGCAGGTGGGCTGCGACGTCGCCACGGCAATAGCCCGCGCACGCCGCGGCGTCAAGGGCGGGCAGGCCGCCGCGCCCCGAAATCCGCGCCGGCGTCAGCCCAGCCGCCCCGCAAGCCCGTCCAGCAGCTCCCGCGGCGAGACCACCGGCACGGCGTGCCGCCCGCTCACCGGCTCGAAGTGCCGCGTGTTTCCGGTAACGAGCGCATCCGCGGCGCCGGCGACGGCCACCTCCAGGAAGACGAGATCGTCCGGGTCCGGCAGCACGGAGGCGATCGGACGCGCTGCGATCGCCTCCGCCACCGACTCGATCGCCGACAGGATCCACTCCACGTCCCCGGCATCGAAGCCGAACTTCGGCCGCCGCGCGACCTCACGGTACTCGGCGAGAATCCGATCGTCCACCAGCGGCGTGAGCTCGCCCGCGATAACCAGGTCCAGCACGCGCGAGGCGGCCCGGAACGGCGAAAGCATCCCGGAGATCACGACGTTCGTGTCGATCACCACCCGTCGCGGCGCACTCGCGCTCACCACCTCAGTCCCGCCGGCGCTTCGCCCGCGCCGCGCGGACCTCCGCCTCGATCTCCTCCTCCGTCAGCTCGCTCACGCCCCGCCGCTGCGCCTCCGCCCGCAGCCGGCCAAGCGCCCGCTGCGCCCGGATGCGACGCACCAGCTCGATCGCGTCCTCCGGGTCGCCGCCCTCGACGCCCACGAGTACCCCCTTCGTCTCGCCGTTGGCGACGATCGCCACCGCATCGTCCTCGTCCAGCGCCTTCCAGACCTCCGCGGGCGTGTTGCGGAGCACCCGGAAGTTGATGAACCGCAGCGCCTTGCGCAATCTTCCCCGTGCCATTCTCCCTCCCGGGCCTGCGTAGCCTATCTAGCTACAATCTGGCTACACCCCGGCGCACACGCAATCGAGCGGCGCGGGATCAGCCGAGCAGGTCCTCCAGGAACTCCGATCCCGGCGCGACACCCGTCACCAGCAGCCGGTCGCGGGCCCGCGTGCAGGCCACGTACAGCAGGTGCCGCTCGGTGTCGTAGACCTCCTCGAGGTCCGCGTCGTCGCCGACGGCCTCGATCCGCGCCTGCGACGGGATCACCTCGTCGTCGAACGCCATGACGGCGACGGCGCGGACCTCGAACCCCTTGGCGAGGTGCATGGTGGATACCGAGACGTGGCCGGTCGCGGTCTCGGCGGCGCCGCCCAGAAGCACGACGGGCGGGCCCGCCCTGGTCGCGCTCGAGCCGCTACCGCCGCCTGCCCGGCGCGCGGCTGCACCTGCGCCCCACCGACGCCGTGTCGACTTTCGCGGGACCCGTTCGTCGCGACCGTGAGAGCGCGGTGAGGCAGGCCAGGGCCGCCGCCAACGGGAAGCCGGTGGGCGTCCACGGCGCCGACACCATGCAGCAGTGCCTGAGTGCCGGGCTCCTCGACGAGATCCATGTCAACACCGCGGCGATGCTCCTGGGCTCCGGCGTCAGACTCTTCGACCGGCTCGCCAGGACGCCGGTCGTCCTCGGCAACCCGACCGTGGTGCCGGGCCGCGGCGCCACGCACCTGCGCTACCCGATACAGCGCGCGTAGCGCCGCCCCAGGCCGTTCCTCGGCCGGCGGTGGGCCTCGCCCCGGCCAGGCCGCCGCGCCGGGGGCGACCTCCCGGCCGCTCCCGCCCACCACATCGGCCGCCTCCCCCACGGGGCCGACGCGGCCGGCCATGGACAGGACCGGCCGGAACGAACGGGATTGGAGTGGGACGGACGGACCCGCGAATCGGGGACGCCGGCGGAAACCGCCGGCGGAAGCCACCGGCGCGACCCGGCGCGGTCGCCCCGCGATTTCCCGCCCACCTCATTCCGTCGCGCCCATGGAGCACGAGAAGCTCACTCACCGAATCATCGGCCGCGCGATGCTCGTGAAGCACGCGCTCGGCCCCGGCTTCCTCGAGTCCGTCTACCAGAATGCGCTCGGGGTCGAGCCGCGCGCGGCCGGCCTCTCGGTCCAATGCCGCGTCCGGGCGCGCGGGCGGTACCGGGACGTGGTGGTGGGGAACTTCTTCGCGGACATGCTCGTCGAGGACTGCGTGCTCGTCGAGATCAAGGCCGTCCGGGCGCTCACGCCCGCGCACGAGGCCCAACTCGTGAACTACCTGAGCGCGACGGGGATCGAGGTCGGACTGCTGCTCAACTTCGGGGGGGATAGGTTGGAGTTTCGGCGGAAGACGCGGGTGTATAGGCCCGGCAAGCATCAACGGAGTGTTATTAGACAGGATGAACAGGGGAAAGCCTGATAGCTACTCACCAAAAGGCTTGCCGGCCATTGCATATACGAATAACCCACGACGATGACCATGATGGCCCCACGGGCACCGTCCACCGCCCGCTCTCAAATCCACCAACCAAACAATACTAAAATATTATTAATCATATAATCCACACATCTGCACCTCAATGTTGTTATTTCGCTATCAGATTTTATCCTGTTCATCCTGTCTAACATTCCGTTCAGCCGTCCGCGTCCCGAGCCTCGCGCCGGCGCCCCGCGTTTCCCCATCCCCACCCCACGATCCGCCGTTATCCCCACCCCCGGTTGCCGCCAACGCGGGGTGCAGGCATTCTTGTATCC
>JADGGV010000447.1 GCA_019689775.1 Gemmatimonadota bacterium | reverse complement strand
GGCGGCGGCCGCGCTCGCGGCGATCGCCGGCGGGGCTCTCCTCCTCCGCCGGTCGCCGGAGCCGCCCGAGGAGGCCCCGCCGCTCACGCGCGTCGCCGTCCTCTACTTCACAGACTCCACGCCGGAGCGCGACCTCGGCTACCTCTCCGAGGGGTTGACGGCGACGCTCATCGACCAGCTCACGCACGTGCGCGGGCTCAGCGTCGTCTCCCAGAACGGCGTCCGCCAGTTCCGCGGCAAGACCGTGCCGGTGGACTCGATCGCGCGCCGGCTCGGCGTCGGGCTGCTCGTCGACGGCTCGCTCTTCCGCTCGGGCGACAGCCTGCGCGTCACGGTCGAGCTGGTCGACGCCCGCACGGGCACCGCGCTCGGGAGCCAGACGCTCGAGCGCCGCTCCGGCGAGCTGTTCGGCCTGCTCGACGACGTCTCGGCGCAGGTGGCCACGTTCCTCCGCCGCCGGCTCGGCAACGAGGTGCAGGTGACGACGTGGCGGGCCGGCACCGGCAGCCTGGAGGCGTGGCGTCGCCTCCAGCGGGCGGCCGAGCTGTACTCCGGGATCGAGGAGTGGGAGCAGGCCGGGAACTTCGCGCAGGCAAAGCAACAGATCGTGCAGGCCGACTCGCTGGCCCGGCAGGCCGAGCGCCTCGACCCGGCCTGGCCGCAGCCCGCGGTGCTCCGCGCCGAGCTGGCCCGCCAGCGCGCCTTCCTGGCGGCGCTCGAGGCGCCGGCCGACCGCGCCACCGTCTCGGCGGCGCTCGACGAGGCCATGGGCCACGCGGAACGCGCCGTCGCCCGCGGGCCCGGCGACCCGACCGCGCTACAGACGCGTGGCCGGATCCGCTACTGGCGGTGGTTGCTCGCGCCGCCGCCCGGCCCGAGCGCCGACTCGCTCCTCGCCGTCGCCGAGGGCGACCTGTCCCGCTCGATCGAGATCGACCCGAGCCGGCCGGAGGCGCAGATGACGCTCAGCGCCGTGCTCTACTCCCGGGGCCGCTTCCGCGAGTCGCGCGACGCGGCGCAGCGGGCCTATGACGCCGACGCGTTCCTCACGAGCGACGCCGAGACGCTCAACCGCCTCTTCGTCACCTCGTTCGAGCTGGGGGAGGACGACCAGGCCAGCCGCTGGTGCGAGGAGACCCGGCTGCGCCTGGCCGAGAGCTGGCTCTACACCTACTGCTCGCTCATGCTCCTCGCCTGGTCCGACAGCGGCGATCACGACCCGCGCAAGGCGCTCCTCCAGTACGAGGCCTACGCCGGCGGGCAGGACGCGACGGGGGACTCGCCCCAGCTCCGCGACCGCATCCGGCCAATGCTCGCCGCGCTGACCGCGACCGTGCTCGCCCGCGCCGGCCGCGCGGAGAGCGCGGAGGCCATGCTGCGTCGCGCGCACACCGACGCTCACGACCCCGAATTCCTGACGCTCGAGGCCGGCGCGCGCGTCTGGCTCGGACAACCGGATTCGGCGATCGCACTCCTCCGCGAGTACCTGCGCGTCAACCCGACCGCGGGTCCACGCCTCGCCAACAGCCGGATGTTCCGGACGCTGCACGGCCGGCCCGGATGGATCGCACCATCGGACGGCGCTACTGCGTACAGATCACCACGCCGTTGACCATGATGCACTGGGGGCTGCCCTCCTCCGTCTGGGCCATGGCGCCGCCGGTCGCCGCCATCGCCGTCGTCGCCGTCGCGGCGAGCGGCACCGCCGCCGACGCCACGCCCGGACCGTCGTCCAGCACCGGGCTCGAGTGCGGGCCGCCCGGCGTCTCCGTGATCTGGCGCCCCAGGGACTCCGCCAGCTCGCGCGTCACGTAGACGTCGAACCTGTGCCCCTCCATATCGATGCGCTTCGGGCGGCCCTCCGCGTCATAGAAGTGCGCCGTCAATCTGGCCATGTCGACGTCTCCCGCGTTGGATCGTCACACCCCGTCGGCGCGGACGCCCGGTCCGCTCCCGACGCGCGCCGCACCGTTGCGGCGCTCAGAACGTCTCCACCGACACGCTCGACACCGTCTCGCCCGGCTCGGTGAAGAACTGACACACCTCCAGCCGGCACATCACCAGACGGCCCGGCTGCGTCCGCACCGACAGTGGACCCTGCCGTAGCCTCCGGCCCCGGCTCGTCTGCACGTCGAACGCGTACCGCCGCCACGCCGGCCGCTCGCCCAGTCCCACCAGCGCGAATTGCACGATCTCCACGCCCCGCGCATAGGCCGGCGCGTCGTCGTCCCCCCGCAGCACGCAATAGCGGACCTCCACGTCGTCGTAGACCCGCCGCACCGGCGTCCAGGGAATGCGGACCGTCACGCCGTCTATCGTCGTCCGTCCGCTCTGCTCGCACGCCCGCTCGACCGACTGCGTCCGACCAGGCCACGACCATATCACCAGCATCACCGCCAGGATGCTCCGCGCCACCATCGCTCACGTCCAGCGTTCTCCGGTCTCGAATCGGGATTCGGCGCAGAAAGCTCAACTGGACGCGCCACACGGGGATGGGACGAAACTGCCCATTTCCACCACCACGGAGCGCCGGCCGCCACGAATTGGGCAGTTTCTGCCCATGCGCAACACCGGCGGTCTGGCGAACTTCTCCACCATTCCCAAACCACCAGGGCGCGGCCCGGCGGGACCGTGCTCGCTTCCCGCCTGAACCGGTATTGCCCGAGTCTTCGTAGCACCCCTCCGCCGGGCGTGGCGCCGCCGTACCCCGCCCGGCCTCCACATCCCTTCCCCCGTCTACCGCTCGCCCTTCCGCCGCGTGTAGTGACGCCGGGCCTTCACGCGGTTGCCGCAATCGCGCATGTCGCACCAGCGCCGGCTCCGGTTCCGGCTCGTGTCGAGGAACAGCCATTGGCAGTCCGCCGCACCGCACGACTTCACCCGCCCGAGCGCCTCCGAGCACAGCAGCGACGCCGCCGATTCCGCCACCGGCCAGAGCGGCGCCTCCAACGCGTCGCCGGGGGCCGGCCAGCGCCACGCCACGCCACCCCCCTCCGCCGGCGCCAGCACCCGCCGCGACAGCGCCCGCGTCGCCCAGCCGCTCAGCCGCTCCAGGTCCGCCGCGGGCAGCGCCGCGCCGGTCTCCGCCGCGCGCATCAGCCGGAAGATCGACTCGCGCAGCGCCACCGCCTCCGCCCACACCCGCTCCGCCTCGCGTGGCCGCCGCCCTGCCGCCGCAAGCAGCCCCGCCGCGCCCTCGGCGTCCAGCGTGCCCACCCGACGACTCCATGTCACCAGGGCCGCGTACGTCGTGAGCCGGTCCCCCCGGTCCCCCTCACCCTCGTGCAGGCTCGCCGTGTTGCAGAACTCCAGGCAGAGCGGCTCCCCCAACAGCTTCAGCGTATCGATCGATCCGTCCGTGCTCGCCATCGCTTCGTCCCGGCCAGGGCCGACACCTCCGCGCCAGCCGCCCACAACCGCCGACCGGACATCGACCGGTTGGCTTGGCCGGCGTGCGATCTAACCATCAAAACACAGCATACCCCGGTGGATCGCGCCGACTCAAGGCTGTGGGCCGGCCGTGCCGACGGGGTGCGGGCGAGGCAGGTATATCCGATCGAATGCCGATTGCGTAGCCGGCTGTGGCCGGGTGGGACGCGGTGTGGCGGTAGTGCGGGACGTGGCGGGGCTGGTCGTCGCGGTGGTGTCGATCCCGCCCACGACGGCGTCGGCGAGGCCGGCAAGTCCAGCTGCGGGCGGGAACGGCGGGTTGGACTGCGGGCGGTGACACACCGGGTCTGACTTCGGGTGGGGGCGGAAA
>JADGGV010000446.1 GCA_019689775.1 Gemmatimonadota bacterium | reverse complement strand
GGCGGCGAGGGTGACGGTCGGGCCGCGGGCGGTGTCGGCGTCGAAGTCGAAGCGGTAGATGGCGAAGCGACCATCGGCGAAGCCGGCGTAGACGAGGCCCTTGTCGTCCGGCAGCCACTCGGGGTCGAAGGCACCGCCCGTCATGGCGGTGAGGCGGCGGCCCTCGCCGGCGGGATCGACGGAGTAGAGGTCGTAGCTGCCGTCGCGGTCGGAGCTGAAGGCGATGCGGCGGCCGTCGTGGGACCAGCGCGGGTCCTGGTCGTGCCAGGGGCCCGAGGTGAGCGGCCGGATGGCGCCGGACTCGAGGTCGTAGAGGAAGAGGTTCGTGTCGCCGTTGGCGCCGGTGGGCGCGCGGTCGGAGGCGAAGACGATGGTGCGGCCATCGGGCGACCAATCGGGGTCCTCGTCGCGGTAGCGGTCGTTGGTGAGCGTGCGGCGCTTCTGGGTGCGCAGGTCGAACGTGTAGAGGTCGGAGAAGCCGGAGGTCGAGAGGCCCTCGAAGACGAGCCGCTCGCCGGAGGGGTCCCAGCCCGGGGACTGGAGGCCGACGAGGTCCGGCCACTGGTAGCGGCCGATGAGGCGCTTCTGCCCGAGGTCCCAGAGGAGGAGCGCGTCCCGGTCCTGGACCTTGGAGACGAGGGCGACGACGCCGCGCCGGTTGACGTCGATGCCGGAGTCGTAGGCGTGGAAGGACTCGAACTCGGCGCTGCGCTCGCCCTTGACGACGGTCTGCACGCCGCGCTCGCCGAGGTCGAGACGGGTGCGGTAGAGGTTGGTGTAGCCGTCGCGCGGCGAGAGGAAGAGCAGGTCGGGGATGGAGTCTCCCGGCGGCGTGTAGAGGACGGGCTTGAAGTTGGCGCCGCCCTTGAAGACGACGGCGTGCGTGCGGATGTCGAGCGGCGGGCGCTGGGCGTACTGCGGATAGAAGCGCTTCTCGAGGGCGTACTTCCACTCCCGGGACAGGCGGTCGAGCTTCTCGCCGGTGACGGCCTCGAGCGTCTCCTCGAACGACCCGTACTTCCAGTAGTCCTCGTAGACCTGGACGATGTACTCCTCGCCGAAGCGCTGCGCGAGGTACTTGTGCAGCTCGGCGCCGAGGGGGTAGGACGCGAAGCTGTACATGGTGGTGAACTCGCGGATCGAGGGGAGGCGGTCGTTCACGACGAGGTCGCGGACGAACATCTCGTCCTCGGCCGTCTGCTCGCTGGACCAGTACTCGGCCAGCCCCTCGGTCCACCAGTGGACCGCCTGTGGCGAGGCGTGGCGGATGCGCGGGTGGAGCCGCTGAACCTCCTCGAGCTTGGAGATCTGGAACGCGTGGACGAGCTCGTGGCGGAGCGTGTGGCGGAACTGCTCGTAGTCGCCGCGGAACGGCAGCGCGACGCGGCGCTTGAGGTACTCGGTGAAGCCGAGTACGCCCTCGGGGATGAAGCCGGGCATCAGGTTCGTCTGCTCGAAGTGCTGGTGCGAGGCGTAGACGATGAGCGGGATGCGCCGGAACGGGTGGTGGTTGAACTTGCGCTCGAGGAAGGCGTAGCTCTCCTCGGCGTAGGCGAGGGCGAGGCGGGCGACGCTCTCCTCCTCGGGATAGAAGTAGACGTCGACGTGGTCGCCGGAGATGATGTGCCAGTCGAAGTCCCGGTACTGGATCTTGTTCTTGCCGAAGGGGACGGCCTGCGCGGCGGCGGCGGAGGCGGCCGCGCCGAGGAGGAGCGCGAGGAGGCACAGGCGGCGGACATTCATGGGAGCACTTCCACGGCCGTGATGGGATCGTCCTGGACGATCCGGTCGATGACGTCCATGCCCTCGACCACCTGCCCGAAGACGGTGTAGCCGCCGTCGAGGTGTGGCTGGGGCGCATGGGTCACGAAGAACTGGCTACCGCCCGTGTCGGGGCCCGAAAGAGCCATGCCTACGGTTCCACGCCGGTAGCGCAGCGGGTTGATCTCGTCGCGGATGCTCCACCCTGGTCCGCCGTTGCCGTCGCCGCGCGGGTCGCCGTCCTGGGCGACGAAGCCGGGGACGACCCGGTGCCAGCGGCCGCCGTCGAAGTAGCCGCGGCGCGCGAGCCGCAGGAAGTTCTCCGTCGTGAGCGGCGCGTCGGCGCCGGCGAGCCGGACGGTCACGCTGTCGCCCACGGTGCGGATGCGGACGCGCGGCGCCGCTCCGCCGGCGAGCTCGGGGGCGACGAGGCGGCGGACGACGTCCTCGTAGAACGCCAAGTCCCGGCCGGTCTCGATGGGTCCCGGCGCACCCCACCCCGGGCCCAACTTCTCGAAGACGACGCGGCGGACGACCGGGTCCGGGGAGCGCGGGAAGCGCAGGAAGAAGCTGCGCTCGACGGGCGCTCCCCTGGCGCGGAGCGCGCCGAGGACCTCGACGGCGGCCACGGCGGCGTCGTCGAGCGTGTCGCGCCGTGCGCGGTCGTAGACGTCGAGCGCGAGCGCGAACTCCGCGGGATCGGCCGTGCGGCCGAAGGCGCGAACGGCGGCGGCGCGCACGATCGGATCGGGGGAGGCGAGCGCCTCGAGGTAGAACGCGCGGAGCGCGCGGATGGTGTCGCCGGCGAGGTCGGCGATGGCGTCGATGCCCGCGGCGGCGACGCGGGGATCGCGATCGGCGGCGAGGGCGCGCGCGGTGGCGCCGGCGAGCGCCCAGCGGCCACGGGCGAGCGCGCCGGCGGCGTAGAAGCGGGTGCGCCAGTCGGCGGCGGCGGCCCACGTGGGCGCGCGGGCGATGCCCCGCTCGGGCGCGACGCGGACGAGCGCCGCGAGCGCGGCGGCGCGGAGCGAGAGCGGTAGCGAATCCGCCGCGACGGTGCGATCGAGGGCCGGGGCGGCGGCGGGGGCGCCGAGGGCGCCGAGCGCCTCGGCGGCGGCCGTGGCGACGTTGCGGTCGGCGTCCTCGAGGAGTGCGGCGAGCGGCGCGGCAAGGTCCGGCGACGCGTAGGTGGCCAATGCGCGGGCGGCCTCGATGCGGACGTGCGGGCTCGGGTCGCGGAGCGCGCGTAGGAGCGCGGCGGAGGCGGCCGCGCGCGCGCCCGCGGAGTCCACCGTGGCGGCGCGGAGGCCGCGGGCGGCGAGCGCGCGGACGAGGGCGGTCGAGTCGCGGAGCGCGGAGAGGAGCACCGGTGTTGCGGCGGGGTCGCGGAGGCGGGCGAGCGCGTAGACCGCGCGCCAGCGGACCTCGGGATCGGGCGCGGCGGCGTACGGACGCGCGAGCCCGGCGAGCGCGGGGGTGCGCGGGAACTTCCAGAGTGCGAGGAGCGCCTCACCGAGGGCGTCCGGCGCGCCCACAGACGGGCGCGCGGCGGCGTGCGGCGCGCGCCGGGGGCGGGACGGCGGCTGGCCATCCGCGGCGGGCGCCGCGGCGTCGCGGAGCCAGGCGGCGACGGCGTCGCGCGCGCGGGGCGTGGCGACCCGGCCGAGGCTCCAGAGCGCCTGCGCGGCGGGATCGGCGTGGTCGGCCGGGGTACGCCGCGCGAGGGCGGCGAGCGAATCGGCGACGGCGGCGGAGGTGTCGCGCAGGAGGCCGAGCGCGAAGGCGGCGCCGGCGCGGACGGACGGCGCGGTGTCGGCGAGCGCGGCCAGGAGCAGGGGCGTGGCGGCGCGGTCGCCGATGCGGCCGGCGGCGAGGGCGGCCCGGCGGCGGACCTCGGGGGTGGGCGCGCGGAGCGCCGCGCGAAGCGTGGAGTCGTCGAACTCGCGGCGGTCCTCGAGGCGCAGGAGGCGGGCGATCGTGGCGACGTCGGCGTCGCTCAGCCGGATGATGGC
>JADGGV010000445.1 GCA_019689775.1 Gemmatimonadota bacterium | reverse complement strand
GGGCGGGGGCCCGGCCCACCGGGGGGCCCCCCCGGGCGCCCCCCGGCCCCGCGGCCGCGGCCGCGACGAGCTCGAGCGCGAGCGGGTCGTGGTCGAGCGCCGTCGCGCGGGCGCCGCGCCGCGCCGCGGTGAGCGCCGAGAGCCCCGTGCCGGCACCCAGGTCGAGGACGCGCTCCCCGGCCACGACTCGTGGGGCGAGCGCCCGCGCCACGGCGATCGCCGCGGGCCACAGGATCCCCGCGTACGGGTCGGTCCCCTCCCGCAGCGTCGCCTCGAGGTGCTCCTCGGGGTCCGCCGCCTCCAGCACCGCCACTCGGAGCCCGGGCGCCACCTCGACGACCACGCGCCGGACCCGGCGCCCGGCCACGCGCCGCGGCTCGCCGGCCATGTCATCCATCATGCGTACGCCTTTCCGCCGGTCTCACGTCCGGTCGCGGCGAGGAACTCACCGCCCCGGCAGGTGCTTGCATTGCCCGGGTGCGCTCCCTAATCTTGGCGCGTTCCCCTCGAGCGACGTCGCCTTCGCCCCCGTCGGGGGCGTCACGCCCTCGCCGGCGCGCGATGCAACCGGGCCGTTCGGTCCGCGCCTCGGCCAGGCCGCCGCTCACGACGCATCTCCCCAACCCGGAGGTAACCCCATGAGCCCGCAGCAGACCACTGCCAAGACCGCCATCGCGGAGCGCGGGTACCGCCATCCGGAAACGCTCGTCAGCACGGATTGGGTCGCCGAGCACCTGAACGACCCGACCGTCCGCATCGTCGAGGTCGACGTCGACACGGCGTCGTACGAGCAAGGCCACATCCCGGGCGCGGTCGGCTGGAACTGGAGCACCCAGCTCTGCGACACGAAGGTCCGCGACATCATCCCGCGCAGCGCGCTCGAGGACCTGCTGAGCGCCGCGGGCATCACGCCGGAGACGACGATCGTCCTTTACGGCGACAACAACAACTGGTTCGCCGCCTGGGCATTCTGGCAGCTCAAGATCTACGGGCACGCCGACGTGCGCATCATGGACGGCGGGCGCCGGAAGTGGCTCGACGAGGGGCGCGAGCTGTCCGTCGAGCTCCCCGTCCTGGCGCCGACCACGTACCAGGCGCGCGACCCGGACCTCTCCATCCGCGCGTTCCTCCCCGACGTCCGCGCCGTGCTTGGCACCGGCGACACCGGCCTCGTCGACGTGCGCAGCCCGCAGGAGTTCACCGGCGAGATCCTGGCGCCGCCCGGCCTCCCCGAGACCTGCCAGCGCGGCGGCCACATCCCCGGCGCCCGCAACATCCCCTGGTCGCGCGCGTGCAACGAGGACGGCACGTTCAAGACGTACGACGAGCTGAAGGCGCTGTACGAGAGCGCGGGGATCACGCCGGACCGGCCGGTCATCGCCTACTGCCGCATCGGCGAGCGCTCCAGCCACACCTGGTTCGTGCTGAAGTACCTGCTGGGCTACGACAAGGTGATGAACTACGACGGCTCGTGGACGGAGTGGGGCAACATGGTGGGCGCCCCGGTCGAGAAGCCGTGAGCGGCCCGCAGATGAGAGCCGAGGACCGGTCGACCCGCCAGGAGGAGCTGGCGGGCTGGCCGGTCCGCATCACCACGCACCGCATCGGCGAGATCTACTACACCAGCGTCGACAACGTCGACCCGGGCGCCACCATTGCGCGGGCGAGCGCGCCGTCGCGCGAGGAGGCGGAGCGCGTGGCCGTCGAGAAGGCGCGTGCCCGCCTGGCGAGCACGCGGCGGATGACGGCGGAGTAGGCGCCGCCGCCCGGCTACCGCTGCACCACGCGGCGGATGTCGCGGTGCAGCCCCGGGATCGCGTGGCAGGCGGCGCAGTCGCGGCCGGGCTCGTGCTGCGCCCGCCGGGGATGGCACGCCAGGCACAGGTTGCGCGACCAGTCCAGCCGCGCCACGGCGGCGTCCTGGTGGCAGCTCGCGCCGCCGCAGCCGAGGTGCGCGCGGACGTCGTGAGCCGGCCGCGCCGCCGGGTCGTGGCACGTCGCGCACGCGGCCTGCGCGGTGTGGTGCTTCTCGTGGCAGGATGCGCACGGGCGCGTGACCGTCCGGGCGACGTCGCTCGTGTGGCAGGCGGCGCACGCCTCGCCCACGTGCCGGGCGTGCACGAACGGCAGCGTCCGCTCCTTCGCGCCGACCCACGCGCTCGCGCGCATCTCGACCGCCTGCGGCAGCGGCCGCGCATCCCCTGCCCGGTGGCAGCGGACGCAGTCGTCGCCCACGATCCCGGAGTGATGGCAGGCGCGGCAGTCCGCCTTCGTCTTCACGAGCACGGCACCGTGCCGGTCGCTGGAGTCATGGCAGTGGCGGCACGGCACGGATGCATGGCGCCGGTGCGAGAACGCGGAGTCCTGTGAGGACGCCGCGTTCGCTCCCGCACCGGCTGCCGCGGCGGTCGCCGCGGCGACCAGCGTCGCCCACTCCGCATCGTCGCCGCTGGCCCCGTGCCCCCCGGTCGGCGCGCCGCCCGCCGGCGTCGGTCCGGGCGGTCCCGCGGGCGGCGGCCCGGACGACGGCGCCGGACGCGTCGCCTCCGAGCCGCCGGTGTCGCCGGACGGGTGCGCGCCGCGGGCGCCTGCGTTCGCGCCGGCCGCGGCTCGCCGGTCGGGCGTCTGGTGGCACGCCTCGCACTGGTTGCCGCTCACCTTCCAGCCGTGCGGCTTGTGGCACGACACGCAGTCGGCCAGCGTCGCCGGGCGGACACCGCGGTGGAACGGCGTCAGCGTGTCCGGCCGCTCGTGGCACTTCACGCAGACCCGGCGCGTCTCCTCCTTCGAGTGGTCCCGGTGCGGGTCGTGGCACGCGCCGCACACCTTCCCGTGCGGGTCGTTGCGCAGCGCCGCCTCCGTCACCTTCTCCCGCATCTGATGGCAGGACTGGCAGTCTTTCCGGTCCGGCACGAGCCGGCGCGGGAGGCTGTCGAACGGCGCCGGACGCGCGGCCTCCGTCCGCCGGAAGTTGTGACAGGCGGTGCACTCGAGCCCCTGCGCCGTCGCCATCTTCGCCAGCGTGATCCGCTGGTCCTCGTGGCAGCCGCCCTGCGCGCACGTCCGGTCCGACGTCGTGAACTCGTGCGCCTTCATGCCGTGGCACGTGACGCACGCCACCCGCTCCAGCCCCTGCTTCGTCCGGTCCAGGTGCACGCGGTGGCCGTCCATCGCGGCCACCTGCACCGCCGTGTCGCCGCGCGCCGGCCGGCGCCCCGGCGGCGCGTCGTGGCACCCCTCGCACACCCGGTCCGGGACCTTCGCGTGCGGCTTCACCTCGCCCGGGCGCTCCACGACCCAGAAGTAGAGCTGCCGCATGCTCGCGAGCTGCGACTGCCGGTGGCAGTCGTGACACTCCAGCCCGTCGTGCTTCGTCGTCTCGAAGCGCGCGATCGGCTGGTGCATCAGGTGGCAGCTCGTGCAGAACGCGTTCTCGTGCTCGATGTAGTGCTGGACCTTCAGCCCGCCCCACGCGCCCAACGCGACGAAGACCGCGAGCACCGACGCCGCGGTGATCAGCATCCAGCGCGGGCGCGTCTTCACCCACGCCAGCAACCGGCGCCGGTGCCGCACCACCAGGAAGGTGGCGACGCCGACCAGCACCAGGCCAATCATTGCCACCGCCACCTGCACCGCCTGCGGCGCGTCGAAGATCAGGCGGCTGAGCTTCGCCGCCGGGTTACTCGGCGGGGTGAACTCGATTCGGGGCTCGGGGTCCGGCGCGCCCGCCCCCCGGATCCAGGCGACGACGTGGGCGACGCTCATGCGCGACCCTCCTTCGTGCGCGTCCCCGTTC
>JADGGV010000444.1 GCA_019689775.1 Gemmatimonadota bacterium | reverse complement strand
GGGCGGTGGAGGCGATGCGGCGCGGGGCGCGGGACTACATCGAGAAGCCGTGGGACAACGCGCGGCTGATCGCGACGCTGCGCACGCAGGCGGAGCTGGGGCGGGTGATGCGGGAGAGCCAGCGGCTGAAGCAGGAAAACCGGCTGCTGCGCACGAAGGACGACCTGCCGGAGATGATCGCGACGTCGCGGGCGATGCAGCCGGTGCTCCGGCTGATCGAGCGGGTGGCGCCGTCGGATGCGAACGTGCTGATCACCGGGGAGCACGGGACGGGGAAGGAGGTGGCCGCCCGCCGGCTGCACGCGCTGTCGCACCGGGCGGACAAGCCGCTGATCGCGGTGAACGTGGGCGGGCTGTCGGAGGGCGTGTTCGAGTCGGAGATGTTCGGGCACGTGAAGGGCGCGTTCACGGACGCGAAGTCGGATCGCGTCGGCTACTTCGAGCTGGCCGACAAGGGGACGCTGTTCCTGGACGAGATCGGCAACCTGGATGCGAAGCAGCAGGCGCGGCTGCTGCGGGTGCTGCAAACCGGGGAGTTGCAGCGGGTCGGCTCGAGCAAGACCCGCAGGGTGGACGTGCGCATCATCTCGGCGACGAACGCGGACATCCAGCGGGAGGTCGACGAGGGGCGGTTCCGGGAGGACCTGCTCTACCGCCTGAACACGGTCGTGATCGAGCTGCCGCCGCTGCGGGACCGCGGCGAGGACATCGGGCGGCTGGCCGAGCACTTCCTGCGGCGCTTCGCGGCGAAGTACGGGCGGCGCGCGGCGGCGCTCGACGCAGAGGCGCGGCGCGCGCTCCAGGAGTACCGCTGGCCGGGGAACGTGCGGGAGCTGGAGCACGTGATCGAGCGGGCGATCCTGATGGCGCCGGCGGAGACGGTGCGGGCGGAGGACCTGGGGCTCGCCGGGCGGCGCACGGGGGCCCCGGCGCTCGACGAGATGACGCTCGAGGAGGCCGAGCAGCTCCTCATCCGGAAGGCGCTGGAGCGGTACCAGGGGAACGTCTCGCGGGCGGCGGACGCGCTCGGCCTGAGCCGGAGCGCGCTCTACCGCAGACTCCAGCAGTATGGCATCTCCACCTAGCCGTCGGCCGCCGCAGGAGGCGCCGGAGCGCTCCCGGATCGGCTTCGACGCCCGGATCCTGATCTGGGCGTTCCTCGTCGGGCTCCCCGGGGTCGCCGTCGCGCTGATCCTCCTCTGGACCGGCGACTTCACGCCGCGCGTGCAGTGGACGCTGACGCTGGTCATCGTGGGCGGCTGGTGGGGCTTCGCCTCGGCGCTGCGGGACCGCGTCGTCCGGCCGCTCCAGACGCTCTCCAACCTCCTGGCCGCGCTCCTCGAGGGCGACTACTCGATCCGTTCCCGCGCCCCCCGCAGCGACGACCCGCTCAGCCTCGCGTTCAACGAGGTGAACGCGCTCAGCCAGACGCTGCGCGAGCAGCGCCTGGGCGCGCTCGAGGCGACGGCACTGCTCCGCAAGGTCATGGAGGAGATCGACGTCGCCATCTTCGCGTTCGACGACCTCGAGCGATTGCGGCTGACGAACCGCGCCGGCGAGCGGCTCATGGCGCAGTCGGCGGAGCGGCTCCTGGGGCGCAGCGCCGAGGAACTCGGGCTCGCCGAGGCGCTCCAGGTCGAGGCCTCCCGCACCGTCGACTTCACCTTCCCGGGCTCCGTCGGCCGCTTCGAGTTCCGCACGACCGGGTTCCGGCAGGGCGGCCTGCCGCACAAGCTGCTCGTCGTCGCCGACCTGTCGCGTACGCTGCGCGAGGAGGAGCGAAAGGCGTGGCAGCGGATCGTGCGCGTCCTCGGCCACGAGATCAACAACTCGCTCGCGCCGATCAAGTCGATCGCCGGGAGCCTGGCCAGCCTGCTCGCGCGCCAGCCGCGCCCCGCCGACCTGGACGACGACCTGCGCCGCGGGCTGGCGGTCATCCAGACGCGCTCCGAGGCGCTCTCGCGCTTCATGGCCTCCTACGCGCGGTTGGCACGGCTCCCGGCGCCGCAGCTCGCGCCGATCGACGTCGCCGAATGGGTGAACCGCGGCGCCGGGCTGGAGACGCGCGTGCCCATCACCATCTCCCCCGGTCCGCCGGCCGTCATCGACGCCGACGGCGACCAGCTCGACCAACTCCTCATCAACCTGCTGCGCAACGCCGCCGACGCCTCGCTCGAGACCGGCGGCGGCGTGCGCGTCTCCTGGGGGTGGCGCGACGGCCAGCTCGAGGTCCTCGTCGACGACGACGGCCCCGGCATCGCCGATACCGCCAACCTCTTCGTCCCCTTCTTCACCACCAAGCCGAACGGCTCGGGGATCGGCCTCGTCCTCTGCCGCCAGATCGCCGAGGCGCACGGCGGCTCGCTCGCGCTCGCCAACCGCCCGGACGGCCGCGGCGCCCGCGCGCTCGTCCGGCTGCCGGCGCCCGCGCGGCGAAGCTGAGCGGGGGAGCGGGGGAGTGAAGGAAACGGCGATCGCCCGCTCGCGCACTCGCGCGCGTGCCGGCTTGTCCACGCCCCCACTCTCCCACTCTGCCGCCCGCCCCGCGGGCTGCGGCACGAGCTTTCCGGCACGGTCCGCGCCGGAGGTGGCCATGCCCAGACTCGTCCTCGCCGGCCTCGTCACCGCGCTCGCCGCGCTCACGGCGTGCGACGCCGTCGGCACCGGGCCCGAACCCCCGGAGCCCGGCGACACCTTCGAGCACGTCAGCGCCGGCACGACGCATAGCTGTGGCGTCCTGACCGGCGGCGCCGCCGTCTGCTGGGGGAGCGGCGCGTCGGGCGAGCTGGGTACGAGCACCGCCGCCACCGAATCGGTCGCGGTCGCCGTGGCCGGCGGGATCACCTTCGAGAGCATCAGCGCCGGCACCGCCTTCACCTGCGGCGTGAGCACCGACCACGACGTGTTCTGCTGGGGCGCCGGGAGCGCCGGCCAGCTCGGCGACGGCACCCTGACCGCGAGCCGCGCCATCCCCGTGCGCGTGCTTACGACGCCGGACATGCGCGCGGTCAGCGCCGGCGCCGCCACCGCGTGCGGCATCACCACCGACGACGAACTCTTCTGCTGGGGATCGAACACGACGGGTCAGCGCGGCACCCCCGCGAGCGCCGGGACCGGGCCCGACCGCGTCGCCGGCGACTTCCGGCGCGTCGACGTCGGCACGGGCCACGCCTGCGGCATCTCCACGTCCGACGACGAGGCGAAATGCTGGGGGAGCAACGGCTTCGGCGAGCTCGGCACCGGCGGACCGCCCGCCGCCCAGTTCTCGCCCCAGCTCGTGACCGGCGGGCCCGACTTCCGCCAGATCACCGTCGGCGGCGGCAACTTCACCTGCGCGACGACGACCGACGACGAACTCTTCTGCTGGGGACGCAACGACGTCGGCCAGCTCGCCAACGGCACGAACCTCAACAGCGACGTGCCCATCCGCGCCGTCGGCGCGCCCGACTTCGTCCAGATCGACGCCGGCGGCTTCCACGCCTGCGGCATCACCGACGACGGCAAGGCGTTCTGCTGGGGACGCAACACCGAGGGCCAGCTCGGCGACGGCACCAACCGCGACAGCAACGTCCCCGTCCCCGTCGCGACGAGCCTCGACTTCAAGGAGATCAGCGCCGGCGATCGTCACACCTGCGCCGTCACGACCGACGGCGATGCCTGGTGCTGGGGCGCGAACGACGGCCGCCTCGGCGACGGCACCATTGCCGGCAGCAACGTCCCGGTCCGCGTCCTCGTGCGCTGAAGCCGCCCGCACGGCGGCGCCGCTCACCCGCCCCGGCGCGAGCCCGCACGGCGACCG
>JADGGV010000443.1 GCA_019689775.1 Gemmatimonadota bacterium | reverse complement strand
CAGGGCATCGGGGCCTCCTCTTCGAGTGCCCCTGGTCAACCCCCGAAGTGTTACCGATGTCCCCGGACTTGCCTGTTACCTATGTCCCCGGACCGTACCGTCCGCTGGCCTGGCCCGCCCGGGCCCGCCGGCCCTACGACGTCCGGATCCGTATCTGTCCAGCCCGCTGCAGGCTCTTCAGCCGCTCCGGCACCTTCTCCCACTGCTCGGGCGTGAGCACCGCCTGCACGCGCTCGAGCGCCGCCTGGATCGCCGCGCGCCCCGCGTTCACGCGTGGCCCGATCTTCTCGAACAGCGACGCGGCGTTCGGCGTCAACCCGCCGCCGAGCGCGTTTCCGAGCTCCGCCCGGATCGGCACGATCGTGGCGTCGAGCGAGTCGGCGATCTCCTGGATCCGCGCGACCTGCTCCGGCGACAGCTTCAGCGTGTCGCGCAGCGCCAGGATGCTGTCGACGACGAGCGGGAGCATCAGGTCCATCGGCGTCGGCCCGCCGGCGCCCGGCCCGCGGAACTGCACCCTCGGGCTGCTGCCGCCGCTCCGGGCGGCGACAGCGCCGGAGAGCGTGGAGGTGACGGCGACGACGCGCGCGCCGGCCGGCACGCCGAGGCCGAGGAAGCCGCCGAGCGGATCGGGCCCGCGGTCGGGGCCGAGTGCGAGCCGGCCGGAGAGCTGGATCCCGAACGGCGCGCGCATCCCCATCGCGCGGGTCAAGCTGCGGCCGAAGTTCTGGTTGACCTCGTAGCGGAACGACCGCGTCGCCGGGTCGAAGCCGCGCGGGTAGAGCAGGACGTCGTCGCTGCGCAGCCCGCCCTGCCCCCAGCCGTGCGCGCCGTCGCTGCCGTGGAGCGCCAGGTCGAGGCCGGAGGCGAGGTTGAAGGCATCGACGCCGATGGTGAGGCGCCGGCCGAGCCCGCGGAGCGTCGGCGTGTAGGCCAGGCGCAGGTCGAGGCTGACGTTCCAGTCGCCGCGGCACGAGTTGCGCCGGGCGACGGTGCCGAGCTGCTCCCGCAGGCAGCGCGCGACGCGCCCGGGCGCGCGCTCCAGCAGCCGCGCCATCCCCTGCGCGAGCTCGGGGTCGCCGGCCGTGGCCGGATCGTAGACGAACGCGGCGTCGTTCGCGGCGCCATCGCCGTTCAGGTCTCCGCCAACGCGCGGCGTGAACGGCGCGCCGGAGATCGCGCGACCGATGAGCGACAGCTCCCAGGCCCGGCTGAGCGGGAGCCCGACGATCCCGAGGAATTGGTGTCGCCGGTCCATGTCGCTGGCGGCGTACTCGGGGTGGTTCGGGTCGCCGCGCGTGGCGGTGAGCATGAAGCCTTCCGGCGCGCCGCCGAACGTGAACGACGACTGGTCGCGCGCGACGGCGAGCGTGTACGACGCCTGGAACGACGCGCGCCACCGCGGCAGCAGCCCGTTCAGCGACAGCGTCGCCGATGCGGCCCGCGAGCGCAGCCCGGAGTTCACCTCGTAGACGTAGGAGAAGTGCGGGTCGCGGCGCGACGCGGTGAGCGGCACCTGCCCGGTGCGCGCGTCGATCGCCGACGCCGGCGCGAACACCGGCCGCCCCGCCTCGCCCGCGAGCGTGAACGCCGGCGCCGCCAGGTTGCGGTCGCGCACGCCGTACTGCGCCACGCCGAGCGCGTACATCGCGTCGAGCGCGCCGGAGAGGCCGGGCCGGAGCGACGTCTGCACGCCGAGCGACGCGCGCCAGGAGCGGGGCGCCTCGAAGTCCGGCGCGAACACCGTCACGGCCGGGCGCGCGCCGGTCGCCGCCGCGCCCGCCGTGCCGTCCGCGCACGCCGTCGGGATCGTGGACGGGTCCTGGCGGAAGCGGCCGAAGTCGGCGGCCGGGACGACGCCGTCGCCTACGCACGTGAGCACGGCCGACGCCGTGCCGTCGAGCGCGCCGGCGTAGAGCGAGTACGGCGTGCGGCCGCGGAACTCACCGATCCCGCCGCGCAGGAGCGTGGGCGGGCTCGTGAGCGGACTCACGCGCCACGAGAAGCCCAGTCGTGGCGAGACGTGCAGCTCCGACGGCACCTCGTCGGTCCGCACGCCGAACGCCTGCTCGACGGCGGCGTCGTATGCCGGCCGCCGGCCGAAGCCCGAGCCCTCGACGCGCACGCCGTAGACGAGCTGGAGCGCGTCCGTCGCCCGCCAGGTGTCGCCGAGGTAGAACGCGGCGTTCCAGCCGCTCCCCGACGTCGGATGGTCGATCAGCGAGCGCGTGAACGACGTCGGCCGCCCCGCCTCCAGGTCCGCAAGCGAGCCGAAGAAGAACGTGCCGTTCCGGCCGAGCGCCGTCTCCTGGTCGAACCCCGTCCGGTTGAGCAGCGCGCCGGCCTTCAGCCGGTGCGAGCCGACGAGCCAGCTCGCCTCGTCCGCCACCTCGAGCGTGTGCGCCGACGTGCGCCGCGGCGGCACGAAGTCGCCGCCGAACGCCAGCGTGGCCACGCCCGTGCCGCCGCCCGCCAGCTCGGACGCCACCCGCACGCGCCCCTCCGGCACCGCCAGCGACGACGTCACGTCCTGTCTCTCCCGGGCGTAGGACACGCGCAGCTCGTTCACCCAGTCCGTGCCGAAGACCGACGTCACGGAGCCGATGAGCCCGCGGGAGTTCATCGACAGCGCGCCGCCGTTCTCGCGCAGGTCGAGCGGGCGGATGAAGGCGCGCTTCAGGTCGAAGTCCGTCGTGTAGCCGCGAACCGTCAGCGTGTGACGCTCCGACGGGGTCCAGTCCACGCGCGCCAGCGTGCTGAGCGCCGTGCCGTCGCGCTCGTACGGCCCCGTCTGGCCATCCAGCGCGAGACCGTAGCGGCTGCGCAGGATGTCGAGGAACCGGGCGACGGAGTCGCCGCTCACCCCCAGCTCGCCGAATCCCGCCGGCGTCCGCGGCGCCAGCGCGAACATCCCGTCCTCGCGTAAGTGCGCCGCCATGCTCACGTTGTAGAACAGGCGGTCCTTCTTCAGCGCGCCGCCCACGCCCCCGCTCAGGCGGTCCTGCGCAAAGCCGCCGGCCCACGGCGTGCGCCCGATCCGCCCCTGGAGCGCGTCGCCACGCCGCTCGTAGGAGACCGAGCCGCCGAACGTGTTCGTGCCGCCCTGCGTCGTCATCGCAACCTGCCCGCCGGAGAACTGCCCGCGCGCGACATCGTACGTGTTCGTCACCACCTGCGACGACCGGATCCCCTCCCGCGGCAGCCCCAGCGGCGAGCCGCCGGCCGCGCCGCCCGAGAGCATCGAGGCGAACGTCGCACCATCCAGCGTCGTCTGATTCTGCGAGGCGCGCTGCCCGGCCACCGAAAACGCGCCCGCACCACCGGCCGAGTCCGCGCCGCCCACGCTCACGACGCCCGGCGTCAGCGCCGCGATCGACGCCGGATCCGTGTTGTCCAGCGGCAGCTTCGCGAGCAGATCGCCCGACAGCGCCCGCGCCGTCGCACCCGCGTCTCCCTGCCCGGGCGGCGCCTTGCGCCCCCCCCCCCCCGCGCGCGCGGGCCCCCCGCCGGCGCCGGGCCGGGGGGGCGCCGGCCCCCCCCCCGCCACGTCCATCCCCGCCACCGGCACCGGCCGCACCTTCAGCCGCACGTCCGCAACCAGCACCTCCTCATCCCCACGCCGAGCGACGACGCCATCGTACGTCTGCATCCCGATCTGGCTCACCCGCAGCCGGTAGCGCCCGCCGCCGTCCGGAAAGAGGAGCGTGTAGCGCCCCTCGTCGTTCGTCGTCGTCGACCGCCGCGTCCCGGTCGCCGCCGACCACGCCTCCACCAGCGCCCCCGCCACCGGCGCCCCGTCC
>JADGGV010000442.1 GCA_019689775.1 Gemmatimonadota bacterium | reverse complement strand
GCCCCGCCCCACAACGCCCCGCTGCTCCGTCCCTTCGACTTCGCCTTCACCGGCGTCCTCAACGTGCTGCGCCTCCCCGTCACCGTCGCCCCGGTCGGCTTCGGCGAGCACGGCCTGCCGCTCGCCGTCCAGATCGCCTCCCGCCCCGGCAACGACCACGTCACGATATCGGCGGCGCAGGAGCTCGAGGCGGCGCTCGGCGGCTGGCGGCCGCCGTCGCGGCTCTGACCGCGGGTCGCCCCTGTAGTCCCTCGACGCTCGACCGTCGCCAGCAGACCGGCCCAGGGCGGCGGCGGACCGGCCTCGACGCGCGGCCGGCGGGCGGGCCCTCGTCCCCCGGGGGCCATCGCACGGACATACTCTGGCTCCGCCGCCGCGCGCCGCGTTAGAATCGTCGTGCGTCCGCGCGGATGCATCCCGACAGTCCCCTCCCCCACCGGAACGAGGCCCCGATGAGCCGCGCTCTCCGCCATCTCGCGTGTGCCGGGCTGTTTTTCGCCTGCGCCGCCCCACTGCGCGCGCAGGTCGACGCGCGCATGCTCCGCTACCCGGCCGTCTCGGCGGACCGGATCGCCTTCGTCTACGCCGGCGACGTCTGGGTCGTGCCGAAGAGCGGCGGCACGGCGGAGCGACTGACATCGGCGCGGGGCGAGGAGTCGTTCCCGCGCTTCTCGCCGGACGGCTCGAAGGTGGCGTTCACCGGCAACTACGACGGCACCCAGGACGTGTACGTGATCCCGACGCTGGGCGGGATCGCGCAGCGGATCACGCACCACCCGGCGGCGGATCGCGTCGTCGGGTGGTACCCGGACGGGAAGTCGCTCCTCGTCGCCTCCTCGATGACGAGCGAGAAGGACCGCTTCAACAAGCTCTTCCAGGTCCCGGCGACCGGCGGGCTGCCACGGCAGCTCCCGATGCCGTACGGCGAGTTCGGCGCGATCTCGCCGGACGGCAAGCGCATCGCCTACACGCCCGGCACGCGTGACTTTCGCACCTGGAAGCGCTACCGCGGGGGCTGGATGCAGGACATCTGGCTCTTCGACCTGGAGGCGGGGACGGCCAGGAAGCTGACGCCGGGCGGCGCGAACTACACGCAGCCGATGTGGCACGGCGCGACGCTCTACTTCCTCTCCGACCGCGGCGCGAACGAGCGCAACAACCTCTGGGCGCTCGACACGCGGACCGGCGCGATGCGGCAGGTCACGGACTTCGCCGACTACGACGTGCGCTTCCCGTCGATCGGGCCGAACGACATCGTCTTCGAGCAGGGCGGCCGGCTCTTCCTCCTCGACCTGGCGACCGAGAAGTACCGCGAGGTGAAGGTCGACGTCGTCACCGACCTGGCGACGCTGCGGCCGCGTGCCGTGCGCGTCGCGACGCTGATCCAGCGCGCCAGCATCTCGCCGACCGGGAAGCGCGCCGTCTTCGAGGCCCGCGGCGAGGTCTTCACCGTGCCGGCCGAGCACGGCGTCGTGCGCGACGTGACGAACACCTCCGGCTCGGCCGAGCGCACCCCGACCTGGTCGCCGGATGGGCGCTGGCTCGCGTACTGGAGCGACCGCACCGGCGAGTACGAGCTGACCGTGCGCCCGGCGGACGGCAGCGGCGCGGAGCGCACGGTGACGCGGCTCGGCGCCGGCTTCCGTTACACGCCGTACTGGTCGCCCGACTCGCGGAAGATCGCGTTCATCGACCAGGCCATGCGGATCCACGTGGTCGACGTGGCCACGGGCGCCGATCAGGTCGTCGACCAGGCGATGTACTACTCGCACGGCGCGCTGGCGCAGTGGCGGCCGAGCTGGTCCGCGGACGCGCGCTGGCTCGCCTACGACCGCGACCTGCCGAGCCGGCGCCAGGCCATCTTCCTCTACGACACGCGCACCGGCGGCAGGCCGCTTCAGGCGACGTCGGGCTTCTACAGCGCCTCGAGCCCCGCCTTCGACCCGGACGGGAAGTACCTGTACTTCCTCTCCGACCGGCGCTTCGCCCCGGCCTACAGCTCGCTCGACAATAGCTGGATCTACCCGAACGCGACCGTGATCATGGCCGCGCCGCTGCGGCCCGATGTGCCGACGCCGATCGCGCCGAAGGACGACGAGGAGGCGCCGCGCGATGCGGCCGCGGCGGACACCGCGGCGAAGGGCCGGAGCGCCGGCGCGAAGGGTGGGAACGCCGGCGCGAAGGGCGCGGACGCCGCGCCGAGGCCTGCGGTGAAACCGGTCGAGATCGACGTCGCCGGGCTCGAGCGGCGCGCGGTCGAGCTGCCGGTGCCGGCGGGCAACTTCACGCAGCTGGACGCGGTCGCCGGAAAGGTCGTGTACCGTCGGGCGCCGCGCACGGGATCGCCCCGGGACGCGCGCGGCGACGTCGCCTACTGGGACCTCGGGGAGCGGAAGGAGGAGGCGGTCGTCGAGGGCGTGGACTTCTATGACGTGTCGGCGGACGGGAAGAAGCTGCTCGTCCTCGACAAGGAGCGCTGGGCGATCCTCGACCTCAAGCCGAAGCAGAAGATCGAGAAGACGCTGGACGTGGCGTCCATGGAGGCGATCGTCGACCCGCGCGCCGAGTGGAGGCAGATGTTCGCGGACGTCTACCGCTTCTACCGCGACTACTTCTACGACGCGAACCTGCACGGCGTGAACTGGGCCGCGGAGCGCGACGCCTACGCCCGGCTGCTCGAGGACGCGCGCACGCGCGACGACGTGAACTTCGTCATCGGCGAGTTCATCGCCGAGATCAACAGCTCGCACACGTACCGCGGCGGGGGCGACGTGGAGCAGCCCGAGACGCGTGGCGTCGGGATGCTGGGCGTGGACTTCACGCTCGAGAACGGCGCGTTCCGCATCCAGCGGATCCTCGAGGGCGCGCCGTGGGACAGCGAGGTGCGCTCGCCGCTCGCCGAGTCCGGCGTCAACGTGAAGCCGGGCGACTACCTGCTCGCGGTGAACGGCCGGCCGCTCGACACGACCCAGGACCCCTGGGCCGGGTTCCAGGGGCTCGCCGGCGCGACCGTGCAGCTCACCGTCAACTCCACGCCGTCGCTCCAGGGCGCGCGCACGGTGCTCGTCAAGACGCTCGACGCCGCGGGCGAGGCGCGGCTGCGCAATCTCGCCTGGATCGAGGCGAACCGGAAGCGCGTCGACGAGGCGACCGGCGGGCGCGTCGGCTACGTCTACGTCCCCGACACCGGCATCAACGGCCAGAACGAGCTGGTCCGGCAGTTCTACGGCCAGTTCGACAAGGACGGCCTGATCATCGACGAGCGCTTCAACAGTGGCGGCCAGATCCCGGACCGCTTCGTCGAGCTGCTGGACCGCCCCATCCGCAACTTCTGGGCGGTCCGCGACGGCCACGACTGGACCTGGCCGCCAGCGGCGCACAACGGGCCGCAGGTCATGCTCATCAACGGCTGGAGCGGCTCCGGCGGCGACGCGTTCCCGTTCTACTTCCGGCAGGCGGGGCTCGGGCCGCTGATCGGGAAGCGGACCTGGGGCGGCCTCATCGGCATCAGCGGCGTGCCGCCGCTCGTCGACGGCGGGTACCTGACCGTGCCGACGTTCGCGATCTACAGCACCGACGGGCAGTGGATCATCGAGAACGACGGCGTGCACCCGGACATCGAGGTCGAGGACGACCCGGCGCAGCTCGCGAAGGGCGTCGACCCGCAGCTCGAGGCCGCCATCGCCGAGGTGCTGAAGGAGCTGAAGGAGAAGCCGCCGATCCGGCCGCACCGGCCGGGGCCCCCCCCCCCCCGGCGGCCCCCGGCGCCCCCCCCCACGCCCAGACGCGGGCCGGGGGCGGGGGG
>JADGGV010000441.1 GCA_019689775.1 Gemmatimonadota bacterium | reverse complement strand
GCATCCACCACCCCCCGTCCCTCCGTTGACACCACGCACACCCCAGGTTTATCGTCCGGCCATGTCCACGACGCGGCTCCACCTCGTACCCACGACGATGCGAACGTCCACGTGCTCCCGGCGGCTAGCCGGGGGGGTGGGCCCGCGCGCGTCGTCGCGCGAGCGAGCCGGGTAGGCGCCGGGCAGGACGGCCGGCACGACCGGACGGGCCGCCTCCGCGGAGCGACACGGAGGCGGCGATTTTTTTGTCCGGCGCCGAAATCGGCCGGCGTGCGGCGGGGGTTCGGCCGTCGAGGCGCTGCGGGTGTCCCGGGAGCAAGACCGGGCGCGTCAGCGGAACCGGGCATCTTCGGCCGGCGCGGGGACGGTAGCCACGGAAGTAGCGGAAGAAGGCGGGCATGCGAGCGGAAGCGGACCGGCAGGTCCACAAGTTCGGGGGCGCGTCGCTGGCGGATGCGGCGGCGCTGCGGCACGCGGTGTCGATCGTCGCGGCGCGGGCGCCGGCCACGCGGGTCGTGGTCGTGAGCGCGATCGCGGGGGCGACGGACGCGCTCCTCGAGGCCGGCGAGCGGGCGCTCGCGGGGGAGGAGGCCGCGGCGTTCGCCGTGGTCGCCGGGCTGCACGAGCGCTACGGCGCCATGGCGCGCGAGCTGCCCGGCCCCGCCGTGGCGGCGGAGGTGAACGCCGCGTTCGCGCGGCTGGGCGAGCAGCTTCGGGGCGTCTCGCTGCTCCGCGAGCTGACGCCGCGCACGCGCGACGCGCTCGTCTCGTGGGGCGAGCGTCTGTCGGCCCGCCTGTTCGCGGCGGCGCTCGCGGCCGCCGGTCAGCCGGCCGAGTACGTGGATGCGCTCGAGGTCGTGCGCACGCGCGGCGGCTTCGGCGGCGCGGCGCCGGACCTCGAGGCCACGGACGCGGCGATCCGCGACCGGCTGACGCCGCTGCTCGAGGCGGGGGTCGTCCCCGTCCTCCCGGGCTTCATCGGCGCGACGCCGGACGGGGAGGTCGCCACGCTCGGCCGTGGCGGCTCGGACCTGACGGCGACGCTGCTCGGCCGCGCGCTCGCGCCCGCGGCGGTCTCGCTCTGGAAGGACGTGCCCGGGCTGCTCACGGCGGACCCGCGGCTGGTCCCGGAGGCGCGCATCGTGCCACAGCTCCACGTGCGCGAGGCGGGCGAGCTGGCATACTACGGCGCGAAGGTGCTGCATCCCCGGGCGCTGATCCCGGTGAGCGGCCGCGACGTCGCGGTCTACGTGCGCCCGTTCGCCGATCCCGCGGCCCGGGGCACCGAGATCTCGGACCGCCGCACGCTCGCGGACTACCCGGTGAAGGCGCTCACCGCCATCGGCGGGCAGGCGCTCGTCACGGTGGCGGGGAACGGCATGCTGGGCGTGCCCGGGATCGCGGCGCGCACGTTCGCCGCGCTCGGCCAGGCGGGGATCTCCGTCTCGCTCATCTCGCAGGCGTCCTCGGAGCACTCGATCTGCTGCGCCGTCCCGGAGGCGCGGGCGGAGGACGCGCGTGCGGCGCTGCTCGAGGCGTTCCGCGCCGAGATCGCGGCCGGCGAGATCGACGGCATCGAGCTGCGCACCGGGCTGGCGACGCTCGCCGTCGTCGGCCTGGGGATGGCGGGCACGCCGGGCGTGGCGGCGCGCGTCTTCGGCGCGCTCGCCGCGGGCGGGATCAACATCGTCGCCATCGCGCAGGGTTCCTCCGAGCTGAACATCAGCGTGGTCGTGGCCGAGGCGGAGGTCGCGGCGGCGCAGCGGCTGGTGCACGCGGAGTTCCACCTCGGCAAGATCGGCGGCGGCCGGCCGGCGGCGCCGGGGCGGCGCGACGTCGTCCTGCTCGGCTTCGGCCAGGTCGGCCGCGCGCTCGCCGGGCTCGTCGGGCGTCGCCGGGGCGACGTCGCCGGCGTCAACGTCGTCGCGGTCATCGACCGAAGCGGCTTCGTCTTCGATCCGCAGGGGCTCTCGCCCCGCCACCTGGCCGAGCTGGCGCTCGCGAAGGGGGCGGGCCGGCCGCTCGCCGACCTCCCGGGCGGCCGCGCCGCCACCGCCGCCGAGGCCGTCGCCTGGATCAGCGGCCACGCGCTCAGCCGCCCCGTGCTCGTGGACGTCACCGCCGGCGAGACCGGCGACGTGCTGCGCGCGGCGCTCGCGGCCGGCCTCGACGTCGCGCTCGCGAACAAGCGCCCGCTCGCCGGGCCGCTCGCCGACGTCGACGCGCTCCGGCGCATCGCCCGCCGCGCGGGCCGGCGCATCGGCCACGAGGCCACGGTCGGCGCCGGGCTGCCGGTCATCGACACGTTCCACAAGCTCGTCGAGTCCGGCGACCGCGTGTTGCGCATCGACGCCGCCTCCTCCGGCACGCTCGGCTTCCTGCTCACGGAGATGGAGGAGGGCCGGCCGTTCTCCGAGGCGCTGCGCCGCGCCATGGCCCTCGGCTACACGGAGCCCGATCCACGCGACGACCTGTCGGGCGCCGACGTCGCCCGCAAGGCGCTCATCCTCGGCCGGCTCCTCGGCTTCGAGGGCGAGCTGGCGCAGGTCCCGGTCCAGTCGCTCGTCCCCGAGGCGTACCGCGACCTGCCGCTCCCCAACTTCCTCGACCGCCTCGAGGAGCTGGATCCCCTCTGGCAGCGCCGGCTCGCCGCCGCCCGCGCCCGCGACGGCGCGCTCCGCTACCTCGCCGCCGTCACCCGCCGCCGCATCCGCGTCGGGCTGCGCATCGTGCCCGCCACCAGCCCGTTCGCCGCGCTGCGCGGCCCCGGCAACCAGTTCGTCTTCACCACCGCGCACTACCGCGACAACCCGCTCGTCATCACCGGCCCCGGCGCCGGGCCGACGGTCACCGCCGCGGGTGTGCTCAACGACATCCTGAGGTCGGCATGAGCGCGGTCCGCGCCTTCAGCCCCGGCGGCATCGGCAACCTCGGCCCCGGCCTCGACATCCTCGGCTGCGTGGTCACCGGCCCGGGCGACGTGGTCGAGGCCGAGCGTCGCGACGAGCCCGGGATCGTCATCGCGGAGCCGGGGCACCCGGAGCTGCCGACGGAGCCGGAGCGGCACACGGCCGGCCTCGCCGCCCGCGCCGTACTCCGCCTCGCCGGCGCCGAGGACGTCGGCCTCGTGCTCCGCGTCGAGAAGGGACTGCCGCTCTCGGGCGGACAGGGCGGCAGCGCCGCGACGGCTGCGGCCGCCGCCGTCGCCGTCAACGCGCTCCTCGGCGAGCCGCTCGGCGCCGACGGGCTGATCCTGGCCTGCCTGGCCGCCGAGGAGAAGGTCTCCGGCCGCCACGCCGACAACCTGGCGCCGATGATCCTCGGCGGCGTCGCGCTCGTCCGCTCGCTCGACCCGCTCGACGTGGTGCGGCTCCCCGTGCCGCCCGGCCTCTTCATCGTGCTCGCGCACCCGGGCTACCGGCTCCGCACCGCCGAGGGGCGCAGCGTGCTGCCGAGGACGCTCGACCGCACCCTCGCGCTCCAGCAGGCCGCGAACATCGCCGCCATGACCGCCGCCTTCGCCTCCGGCGACCTGGCGCTCCTCGGCCGCGCGCTCGACGACCGCATTGCCGAGCCCGCCCGCGCGCCGCTCCTCCCCGGCTTCCGCGAGGCGAAGGCCGCCGCGCTCGCGGCCGGCGCGCTCGGCTGCTCCATCTCCGGGAGCGGCCCGACCGCGTTCGCCCTCACGGGCGACGAGGGCACGGCCGCCGCCGTCGCCGCCGCCATGGAGGCCGCGTACCGCGCCGCCGGGCACGACGCCCGCGCGCGCGTCTGCACCATCGACCCCGAGGGCGCCCGCATCGTGGCG
>JADGGV010000440.1 GCA_019689775.1 Gemmatimonadota bacterium | reverse complement strand
CCCGGGGGCGGCGCGCCGCGGGTCCGGGGGGCGCGCCGAGGCCCCGGGGACGAAGCGGTGACGGCGCGGCGGCGGCGCGCCGGGAGTCCGGGGCGGCACGGTGACGGCCCGGGGCCCCGCCGCGCCGAGGGCGCGGGAGCCGTGGGACTGCCGCCCGGCGCTGAACCGCAGGGGTGCGGTCGGGGTACGCTCCGGCTCGCGTGACCAGCCAGCGACGTGGGAGGAACGATGCCGGAAGAGCTGATCTCGCCCCGCGTGGGCGAATACCTGGACTCGCTGGTGCCGCCGCGGCCGCGGGAGCTCCAGGCGATGGAGGCGTACGCCCGCGAGCACGACTTCCCCATCATCGGTCCGGCGGCGGGGTACTTCTGCTACCAGATCGCGCGGATGATCGGCGCGCGGCGGATCTTCGAGCTGGGCTCGGGCTACGGCTACTCGACGGCGTGGTTTGCCCGGGCGGTGAAGGAGCAGGGGTCGGGCGAGGTCCACCACGTCGTGTGGGACGAGGAGCTGTCCCGGCGCGCGCGGCGGCACCTGGACGCGCTGGGCGTCGGCGATGTCGTGCGCTACCAGGTCGGCGAGGCGGTCGAGGCGCTGCGCCAGACGCCCGGCCCGTTCGACCTCATCTTCAACGACATCGACAAGCAGGGGTACCCGGCGTCGCTCGAGGCGATCAAGGAGCGGCTGCGGCCGGGCGGGGTGCTGATCACAGACAACCTGCTGTGGCACGGCCGGATCTTCGATGAAGGCGACGAGTCGCCGGCGACGGCCGGCGTGCGCGAGTTCACGCGCCGGATCACGAGCGATCCCGGTTGGATCGTCTCGATCGTGCCGATCCGGGATGGCGTGCTCGTGGCCTACCGGCGGTGAGCGCCGCGCGCCCACACGGACGGACAGCGGTGGGACAGCGGAGGCGGATCGTGCGCGGCCGCGCGCTCGTGTCGGGAGGCCATGGCGATGCCGGCGGGTGATGTCACGGTCGAGCGCTTTCGCGCGGCGCGGCGGGATCCGGCGCTCGTGGTGCTGGAGGGGTTCCACGCGCTGAAGCACGCGCTTCGCTTCGGCGCCGAGATCCTGGAGGCGGTGAGCGCCGATCCGGAGGCGCTCCATGCGCTGGCGCAGCGGCTGGCCCCGGACGTGGCGCAGCGCATCGCCACGTGCGCGCGGCCGGTCGAGCCGGAGCTGTTCCGGCGCCTCGCGCCGGTGCCGCCGCCGACCGGTGTGATCGCGTTGGCGCGCCGGCCGCAGCTACGCCCCGAAGCGCTGGTCGCGTCCGATGCGCCGGAGCCGGTCGTCGTGCTCGAGCGCCCGGCGCACCTCGGCAACCTGGGCGCCGCGGTGCGCGTCGCGGCGGCGGCCGGTGCGGCCGGTGTGCTCTCGACCGGCCCGCACGACCCGTGGCAGCCGGAGGCGGTGCGCGGGTCGGCCGGGCTTCACTTCGCGCTGCCGGTCGCCCGGATCGACGAGGTCCCGATGTCCGATCGGCCGCTCGTCGCCATCGATCCCGGCGGTGAGCCGCTCCGCCCGGGCACGCTGCCGGCGCGGGCGCTCCTGGTCCTCGGCTCGGAGCGGGACGGCATCGAGGCGGCGACGCTGGCGCGCGCCGATCTCCGCGTCGGCATCCCGATGCGGCCCGGCGTCTCCTCGCTCAACCTCGCGACCGCCGTCGCCGTGGTGCTCTATTCCCGCGTGCTCGATCGCGCGTAGTGGGCGCGATCACGGCGTCGTCGCCTCCGGGGTGCCCCTCGGCAAGCGGTCGGGGATGTCGGCCGCGACGTAGGCCATGACGGCCATCGTCGCCACGCACTGGGCTAGCTCGTGCGGATCGAGCTTGTCGAGCGTGTCGGCGGCGCTGTGGTGGTACCAGAAGTAGCGGGTCCCGTCGACCTCGAGCCCCATCCCGGGGACGCCCTGCCGCACGAGCGCCGCGATATCGGCACCACCCTCGCCGCGATGCACGGCGCCCGAGCCGATGCGGTCGAGCAGCTTGCCCATCGCCTGCGCGAGCGGGAGCCCGGCGTCCGGGCCGGTGAAGCCGAAGCCGAGCGGCTTGAAGACACCGCCATCGGATTCGATCGCCAGAACGTGATTCGGGATCTCGGCCGCGTGGGCGGCGGCGTAGCCGCGCCCCCCGGCCGTGCCGTTCTCCTCGTTCGTCCACGCCACGACACGCACGGTCCGCCGCGGACGCAGCCCGAGCTGTTTCATCAGCCGGACCGCCTCCCACGCCGCGACGACGCCGCCGCCATCGTCCATCGCGCCCTGCCCGACGTCCCAGGAATCGATGTGCCCGCCCAGGACGACGATCTCGTCGGGCTTCTCGCGGCCGCGGATCTCGGCCACGACGTTCCGCGACGGCGCGTCGGGCAACGTCCTCGCCCCCATCACGAGCTTGACCACGACCGTGTCACCGCGGTCCTGCATGCGGTGGAGCATCATGGCATCCTCGACCGAGATCGCCGCGTGCGGGATGCGCGGCGCGCTCGAGTCGTAGCGCATCGCGCCCGTGTGCACGTTCTGCATCGAGAAGGACGACACCGAGCGGATCAGCGAGGCGACCGCGCCGAACTTGGCCGCCGCCGTGGCGCCGCCGGTGCGGTACCGCACCGTCTCGCCGTAGCTCGTGAACGGCACGTCAAAGAGGACGATCTTCCCCTTCGCCTCCGCGGCTCGCCGCTCCAGCTCCTCGAACGACGAGACGACGAGCACCTTCGCGGTGATCCCGCCCGGCGGCGTACCGATGCTCCCGCCGAGTCCAAGCATGTGCAGCCGGTACGGTCGCGGCTGGATGAGCTCCGCCGACTCCTCCCCACGCACCCAATGCGGCACCATCACCGGCTCAGCATGGACGTTCTCGAGCCCGTCCGCTTTCATCTCGCTCAGGATCCAGTCGATGGCCCGCTCCAGGTTTGGGGTGCCGCTGAAGCGCGGACCGAAGCGATCGACGAGCACGCCGAGGCGCGTGTACGCGCCCGTGTCGGCGAGTGCGGCCTCGATCAGGCGATCGGCCGCCTGCCGTGTGGACTGCGGGATCGGTGACTCGCCGACCTGGGCGGCCAGTGGGCCCGCCGCCAGGATCGGCAGCGCGGCAAGGAGCAAGCTGGAAAGGCGCGTTCGCATGGGCATCGGCATCGACGGCTCGAGGTCGCTGAACGGGAGTGGGGAAGCATAGCACGCGGGCAAGGTGTGGTCGAGAGGCCGGGCGCGGCCGGCGCCGGTGGGACGGCCGGCTACGGGGGGGGAGCCGCATCCTCGCACGAACCATCGGTCGCTGTTTGCAGGAAGTGTTGGCGCGTGCGGCCATGGCGGCGCCCCGCCGGCGGACGCTCCGTCCCCGGCATGCCACGCGACCCCACCTCACCGAACCCGCCGGACCCGGCGCCACCTCGCCGGACCGACGTGGCGCGGCGCACTCCGTCGGCTACACCGTCGCGCACGCCGTCACGGACGCTGTCGCACACGCCGTCGCGCACGCCATCGCTCGGCGTCGCCGTCGGCCCGATCGACCCCCTCCAGGTCCTGGTCGACACCCGTCGCCCGCTGCCACCGCACTGCCCGCACTGCGGCGGCGCGCCGCTGATCCGCTGGGGCGCGTTCTCCGGCCGCCAGCGCTACCGCTGCAAGGCGTGCGGCCGCACCTCGAGCGACCTGACCGGCACCGCGCTGGCGTACACGAAGAAGCTGCCGCTGTGGGGCGAGTTCGCGGCCGGCATGCTCGAGGGCGAGTCCTGCCGCGCGGGCGCGCGCCGGCTCGGCATCGACAAGACCACCGCCTGGCGCTGGCGCCACCGCCTGCTCGAGCGCTTGC
>JADGGV010000439.1 GCA_019689775.1 Gemmatimonadota bacterium | reverse complement strand
CCCCACCCCGTTTCCGCCCCCGCCCGAAGTCAGACCCGCCGTATCAGCGGCCGGAGTCGAACCCGCAGCGCTCGCCCTCCGCTCCTCCCGTCGTGTTCCCGAACGTAACGCGGCGTTCCGTTTGGTTACACGAGGCCGACGCCCGCCGGACGGGCGACCGCAAGGGTTTCATTGTGGCACAACGACTTCGCCGCAGCCACGGTGAACGGCACACTCGCTGCCCAATCCCGCCGAGGCCGCGCCCATGCTGCGCGGCTCCAGACGCCAGCGAATCACTCCTTCCGACAAAGGCACCCCGGCCGCGAGGCCGGTCCGCAAAGCCGCGGGTCTCCGGGTGAGCGTCGCTCGCCCCGAGACGGCCGAGCTACCGAAGAAGGGCGCTGCCGGCAAGGTGCCGGCGCCACCCTGTGTCGAAGGAGACACGCCCATGCGAAAGCGCTCCCTCCTCACCCTCGCGGCCCTGGCCCTCGCGGCCGCGTGTAGCGAATCCACCCGAACGCCGACCGAGCTGACGGAGGCGCCGACGCAGGCGCCGCAGAAACCGCGCTTCGACGACATCCCGAACGATCTCGACGAGTCGGTCGATGCGATGGCCGAGGTCATGCCGCTCGTGGTCGGCGGCCCGAGCGGGACTACGACGCTCAGCGTCGTTACGCGCAACGATGACGGGAAACCCGGCTGCAATCTGACCGGCCACACGACGCTGGTCGTGTCCGTTACCTCGAGCGACGAGTCGGTGGCGACGGTCAGCCCGTCGTCGATCACGTTCGAGAGCTGCGGCGATGAGAAGATTCTGACGGTCACGCCGGTCGGTGTGGGCTCGGCCACGATCAGCCTCAGCCAGATCTCGAACAGCACGAGCGGAACGTTCGATCTCACGCCCGCGACGTTCACCGTGAACGTCACGGCCCCCAGCCCGGTGAACACGCCGCCGCAGGTCGCCATCACGGGAGTGACCAACGGGGCATCGTACGCCAAGGGCTCCGTGCCCGTGGCCATGTGCCAGGTGACGGATGCCGAGGATGGCAACTCGTCCTTCCCGGCCACGCTCAGCGCCATCACCGGCCCGTACGCGGCCGACGGCATCGGGAGCCAGCAGGCGAGCTGCAGCTATACCGATGGCGGCGGGCTGACGGCCGCCTCCTCGGTGACCTACAGCATCATCGACCCGACCGCGCCGACGATCAGCTACGTGCTCACCCCGCCGTCGCCGGACGGCGACAACGGCTGGTACAAGAGCGACGTGACGCTGACCTGGACGGTCACGGACGCCGAGTCGCCGAACTCGCTGGAGAAGGTTGACTGCATCGACCAGAACATCACCGCCGACCAGCAGGAAACGACCTACTCCTGCTCCGCCACCAGCGCCGGCGGCTCGACGGGGCCCGTCACCGTCACGATCAAGCGCGACGCGGCCGCGCCGACGATCAACGGCAGCGCCTCGCCGGCGGCGAATGGCCACGGCTGGAACAACTCGGACGTCACGGTGAGCTTCACCTGCGACGACGCCACCTCCGGGGTCGCCTCCTGCGCCTCGCCCCAGACGCTGAGCGCCGAAGGCGCGGGCCAGTCGGTGTCCGGCACCGCCAGGGACAGCGCCGGCAACACGGCGGACGCCACGGTCAGCGGCATCAACATCGACAAGACGGCGCCGACGGTGAGCCTCGTCGGCGGCCCCGCCGACGGGGCCAGCTACTACTTCGGCAGCGTTCCCGCGACGCCGACGTGCTCGGCGTCCGATGCGCTCTCCGGGCTCGACGGGAACTGCACGGTCTCGGGCTACGGCACCTCCGTCGGAGGCCACACGGTCACGGCCTCCGCGGTGGACAACGCCGGCAACACGGGCTCCGCGTCGGCGTCCTACACGGTCCTGGCCTGGACGCTGAAGGGCTTCTTCCCGCCCGTGAAGATGGACGCGCTGAATACGGTGAAGGCCGGTTCGACCGTTCCGCTGAAGTTCCAGGTCTTCGCCGGCCCGACGGAGCTGACCAGCACGACCGTGGTGCAGAGCTTCCAGGTCCTCAATGCCGAGTGCGATGCGAGCGTGGCGGAGGGCCCGGTCGACATCACCACGACCGGCGGGACGACCCTCCGGTACGACCCGACCGCCGGGCAGTTCGTGCAGAATTGGCAGACGGCCAAGGCCGCCGCCGGCAAATGCTTCAAGGTGGTGCTGACGACCCAGGATGGTTCCCAGCTCTCTGCGGTCTTCAAGCTGAAGTAGACGTCCGCCCGGGTGGAACGGGGCGCACCCCGTTCCACCCGGGCCGCAGCGCTCGATTCGCCGGGGGTTGATACCTGGCCCGGGCGGTCCCCGCCCCCCCCCCGCGGGCCCCCCCCTTTTTTTCCCCCCCCCCCGGCGGGGGGCGGGGGCCCCCCCCCCCCCCCCCCCGGGGCCGCAGCGCTCGATTCGCCGGGGGTTCATCCGTGGCCGGGACGTACCACGCCCCACGCCGGCGGACCCGACCGGAGCACCCGTTTTCCACCTCCATGCCGCCGGTGCCGGCGGGAAGGCACACACCCGGATGCAACTCCGTCGTTACGAGGACCGTGCGGTCCGAGTCCTGGTGGCCAGGCTGCCGCATCTCGCCGGGGCCTCGGCGGCCCCCGCCGACGTCCCGGGGGCGATGACGCTCGACGTGTCGGCGTACCGCTTCGACCTGGGCCAGCCGTCGCTCTCCACCTCCGTCCGTGCGCCCGCGGCCGACCCCGCGCAATCGGCGCTGCTCGTCGAGCTCGATAACGGCGATGCGCTCGTCATCACCGGGGCGGAGATGCGGCTCCTCCCGAAGACGGCCGGCGAGCAGACGCTCCTCGGCCGCGCCGTCATCGAGGCCGAGGAGTGGCGCCGCAAGCAGCTCCGCGCGCTCCGTCGGGCGGAGCGCGCCGACGGCTTCACGGTCTTCTCCGAGGAGCTGAACCGCGCCACGCGCCGCCAGGAGGTCTTCGACGCGGTGACGGAGCACGGCGCGCGGGTCGCGGCCTGCGCCGCACTGCTCCTCTTCCTGCCGACGGAGCCGGGCAGTGAGTTCCTCGGCGCGGTGCCGAACGATCGCCTCCCGCTCCGCCTCGGCGTCGTCCCCCGTTCCGCGTTCGATCCGGCTTCGTCGCCAGGCCTGATCCACGCCGGCGACGTCCCCTCGGCCGGTCCACTCGCCGCGCTCGCGCCGGTCTTCGCCGAGGGCGGCGCACGCACGCTCGCCTATGCGCCGATGGAGGCGCGGGGCGTGCTCGTGCTGGTCGAGCGCCGCGCCGACCGCACCTTCGAGCCCGAGGACTGGTACTTCCTCCGCTGCATCGCCCGCCAGGTGGAGGCGGCGCTCCGCCGCATCGAGCTCGACGAGCGGGTCGACGCCCTGGCGCTCGTCGATCCCCTCACCGGCGCGGCCAGTCGGTGGCGCTTCGAGCTGCTCCTGGAGCATTCCGTGGCGATGGCCCGGCGTGGCGCCCCGCTCTCCCTCGCGTCCCTTGACCTCGTCGGGCTCGCCGCCCTGGCCGAGCGCGACGGCCGGGCCGCCGCCGAGCGCGCGCTCCGCCGCGTCGCCGAACTCCTCGCCAGCCACCTGCGCGGCTCGGACACGGTCGCCCGCGGCGCCGGCGACGACTTCCTCGTCCTCCTCCCCGGCTGCGACGCCGCCGGTGCCCGCCTCGCGCTCGCGCGCCTGCGCGAGGTGCTCGCCGAGGCGCTCCCGTTCGCCGCCGGCGTCGCCGAGTTCGATCCCGCGACCATGGGCGGCGGCGCCCCCCACCCCGCCCCCCCCCCCCCCCCCCCCACCGCCCGCGCCGCCCCCGGCCCCCCGCCCCGCGCCCC
>JADGGV010000438.1 GCA_019689775.1 Gemmatimonadota bacterium | reverse complement strand
CCCCTGGCCGCCGCGGCGCCGACCGGCCCCCCACACGCGCCGCCCTCCCCGACGTACTCAAGTCCGCGCACCACGATCCGACACTAACGGGTGTAGTCGGCCGCCGAGCCGGGCACGGCTGGCGTTCGGCCGATCCGCCTCGTCGTCACCCGAATGCAAGCGATGTCGCTCCCCAGGCGTCTCACTCCGCTCCTCGCGGCGCTCGCGCTCGGCGCGTGCTTCCCGGAGAACATCGACCGCTTCAGCGGCGGCTCCGACCCCTTCGCCGCCACCGACCCGTCCCCCGACACCCGTCCGCTCGTCCAGGTCATCAACGATTTCCGCGTGGCCAAGGGGCTTCCGGCCATCCCGGTGTCACGGTCCCTGACCATGATCGCGCAGAAGCACGTCGAGGACCTCGAGCGCAACGCGCCCGCCACCGGCGCCTGCATCCTCCACAGCTGGTCCAACAAAGGCCCATGGACGCCGTGCTGTTACACCGAGGACAACTCCCAGGCCCACTGCATGTGGGACAAGCCGCGGGAGATCACGCACGGCATCTACGACTCGAACGGCTACGAGATCGCCATGGGGATGCGCGGCGGCCGGGCCACCACGCAAGGCGCGCTCGAAGCCTGGCGCGGCAGCCCCGCCCACCTCGCCGTCGTGCTCAACGAGGGCCCCTGGGCGCGCCTCACCTGGAAATCCGTCGGCGCCGCGATCTCGGAGCATTACGCGGTCGTCTGGTTCGGCGAGGAGGAGGACCCGGCCGGCTCGCCGTGACGCCGACGCCCCAGGGCGTCGTGGCCGACGAAGCGGCGGACTCGCACCGGTCGAGTCCGCCGCCTCGTCGCTTCCGGCCCCCACACACGCCCGCGCGGCGCGCCGCCGCGCCCGGTGGTTGCCGGATCCACGCCAGGTCCGTAGAATACGGACGTTCCCGGGAGCGCAACGGCATCCCGGCGACGTTGCCCGTGTATCGACCGCCTAACCGCCCTGGCCGGCTGACGTGGCCACGCATACCTTCGACCTCGCTCCGGCATCGCGGATCCTCCACGGCAAAGGGATTTCGTGAAAGTACTCACGGTGGCAGGCGCCAAAGGCGGCTGCGGCAAGAGCACCAGCGCCATCAACCTCGCAGCCGAGCTGGCCAACCTCGGGTATCGCGTCTCCCTCGTCGACCTCGATCCGCAGGCGTCCGGCAGCCTGGCGCTCGGGCAGCTCCCGGCGCCGGATCCGTGGAAGGACCCGCCGGTCGCGATCGAGCTGAACGGCGCGAAGGGGGAGCTCTGGTTGCGCCGCGGCGGGCGCGGCCTCCTCGGCGCCGGCGTCGGCGACGTCGCACCGCTGCTCACCGATCCGGAGGCCGACGTCATCGTCGCCGACACGCCGCCGAGCCTCGGGCCGCTCAGCCTCGCGGCCCTCGACAAGGCGGACCTCGCGCTCGTCCCGCTCCAGCCGACGCCGCTCGACCTGCCGGCGCTGCGGGACATCGCCGAGGTGCTCAACGGCTCCGTCGAGCGCGGCGCGACCAAGCTCCGCGCGATTCTGGTGCGCGTCCAGCCGCGCCGCCTGCTGACGCGCGACGTCGAGGAGCACCTGCTCGAGAACTACCCGGACGCGCTCTACGGCGTGCAGATCCCCGAGGACGTACGCGCGGCGGAGAGCACGGGCTACGGCCGTCCGCTCCTCGCCTACGCGCCCACCGCCCGCGCCGCCATCGCCTACCGCAACCTCGCGCGCGACGTCGTGCGCGACCTCGCGCTCGGCCGAGGGAGGGGACGGTGAGCGCGCCGACACGCCGCGGAGGCCAGCCATGAGGCGCCGCGGCGGCCTCGGAACCGGCCTCCTCGGCCAGGGCCACGGCAGCAACGTTCGTGATGTCCTCGACCGCCTCGTCGTCTCGCCCGAGGCGGGCGAGATGCTCCGCGAGATCCCCGTCAACCGGATCGACCCCAGCCCCTTCCAGACCCGCGTCGACTTCGATGATGCCAAGCTCGACGAGCTCGCCGCCTCGATCCGCGCGAGCGGCATCATCCAGCCGATCGCCGTCCGCGAGCGCACCGGCGGTCGCTACGAGCTCCTCGGCGGCGAGCGCCGGTGGCGCGCCGCCCGGCGCGCCGGCCTCGGCACCGTCCCCGCCCGCGTGCGCAACGTCGACGACCTCGCGGCGGCCATCATCGTCGCCGTCGAGAACGCGCAGCGTGAGCAGCAGACCGCGCTCGAGGAGGCCCACGCCGTCGACAAGGTCCGCGCGGCGCTGCGCCAGGCCGGCCAGCCCGCCGGCGTCCGCGACATCGGCAAGGTCATGGGGTGGAGCGCGGGGAAGGTCTCCGAGCGGCTGACCATCGCCGACGCCGTCACCCCCGCGTTCCTCGAGGAGGCCGGGCTCGACATCCACGCCGTGAACGCGCTGCCGAAGGCCACGCTCCTGCGTGCCGCCCAGGTCGCCGACCCCGAGCGCCGCGCGCACCTCCTGCGTCGCGAGATCGCCCGCCTCAACGGCCAGGCACCCGACACACCGCCTCCGGCCCCGCGCTGGAAGCGCGCCTTCGGCCTCGTCCGCCGCGGGGACACCACCGTCTTCCGCCTCCGCCGCCGCCCCGAGGACCTCGACGTCAGCGACGCGCGCGAGGCGCTCGCGAAGCTCCAGCCGATCGTCGATGCGCTGCGGGCCCGCGCCGGCCTCGACGGCCGCGGGGCCTGATGCGCCACACCACGCCAGCCGCCGGACGCCCGGCCACGCTCGCGCGCTCCGCGCTCGACCTCCCACGCCTCTCGCTCGACGACCTCGCCGCCGTCGCCCGCCGCAGCCGCGGCGCGCTCGACAAGTACCGCGCCGGCACCCGCGAGATGCCCGCCGACGTCCGTCAGCGCTTGGCCGATTTCCTCGCGGGCCACGCCGACCGCCTCCACCGCCTCGCCGAGGAGCTGCGCCGCGCCGGTTGAAGGGCAGCACGCGGGCGCGTTCACGGCGTGAACAACCCGCATCCCCTGCAACAGAATCCGGCACGCCCACGTAGGGAGCGTGGATGGTTGCGCGTGGGGCGTACGTCCGTACATTCCCCGCCGCGTCGCACCCCTGACCCGGACGCCACGGTGAAGCGCTCCATCACGCTCGCGTGCCTTCTCCTGTTCGGCGCCGTCGCCCCGCTCCCGGCCCAGCTTCAGCTCCGGCGGCCCGTCGGGTTCGTTAACGATTTTGCCGGCGTGATCCCGCAGGCGCAGCGCGATTCGATCGACCGGATCGTGCAGGAGGTTCGCGCGAAGTCCGGCGGCGAGATCGTGCTGGTCACGCTCCCCTCGCTGGGCGGCCGGACGCCCGACGAGGTCGCGCTCCAGATCGGGCGGCAGTGGGGCGTGGGCCGGAAGGGCCCGCCGGGCGACCCCGCCCGGAACACCGGCGTGGTCGTGCTGATCGTGCCCAAGGAGACATCGGAGGATGGGCGGGGGCACCTGAAGATCGAGACGGGCACCGGCACGACGACGTTCATCACGGCCGCGCAGGCCGGCCGGATCGCGGACCAGTACATGGTGCCGTGGTTCCAGCGGCGGGAGTACGGCACCGGGGCGCTCCAGGGCGTCCGCGCGCTCGCGCAGCGCTACGCGGAGCGCTTCGGCTTCCAGCTCACCGGCGCCGTGCCGGCGGAGCCTCGGCCGCCCCCGTCGGGTCGTGGCATCTCCTTGGGTGACATAATCTTCTGGGGCATCATCATCGTCATCATCCTGGCGATGCTGGGCGGTGGACGGGGGGGACGGGGTGGACGGCGGCGGCGCGCCGCGTTCTTCCCGATCTTCTTCCCGATGGGCGGCGGGCATCGCGGCGGTTGGGGT
>JADGGV010000437.1 GCA_019689775.1 Gemmatimonadota bacterium | reverse complement strand
GCGTGCAGCGGCTCGTAACAGAGATGCGGCAGGATCGCGGCCGCCGCCGGATCGAGGGGATCGGGGGGCGCGGGGGGCGGCGCGCCGGACGCTGCCGCGCTGACGGCCGGGGGCGCGCCCGCAAGGCCGAGCGCCCGCAGGATCGCCTCCGCCGAGGTGGCCCACGCGGCGCCATCCTCCAGCAGCCGATTCGTGCCCGCGCTCGTCTCGCGACCGATCGGCCCCGGCACCGCGAAGACATCCCGGTTGAGGTCCAGCGCGTGCTCGACGGTGATCAGCGAGCCGCTCCGGTCCGACGCCTCCACCACGACGACGGCCTTCGCGAGCGCCGCGATGATGCGGTTGCGTTGCGGGAAGTGGTACGGGAGCGCCGGTGCGCCGAGCGGGAACTCGCTGAGGAGCAGCCCCTCGACGCCGATGCGCTCCTGGAGCCAGGCGTTCTGCCTCGGGTAGACGACGTCGATGCCACAGCCGAGCACGGCGATCGTGCCGGACGCGAGCGCCGCCTCGTGCGCCGCGGTGTCGATGCCCCGCGCGAGGCCGCTGATGACGACGACGCCCGCCGCGCCCAGGCCGCGCGCGAGCGTGGCCGCCGCGCTCGCGCCGTACGCCGTATGCCGGCGCGAGCCGACCATGGCGACGCCCGGGCGGTCGAGCAGCTCGAGCCGGCCGCGCGCGAACACGAGCGCCGGCGGGTCGTACAGGTCGAGGAGCGCCTTCGGGTACCCGCGGTACCCGGGAACCAGCGGCCGGAGATCGAGCCGGTCGATGAGCGCCCGGGCGCGCCGGAGCCGCTCCCGCACCGGCATCCAGTCGCGCGCCGAGGCGGTGTCCGCGCCGAGCCGCGTCGCCGGGAGCTTCAGCACCGCGCGCGCAGAGCCGTGCTCCGCGAGCAGCGCCTGGAGTCGGCGGTCCGACAGCCCCGGCAGGAGCCGCAGGTGCAGCAGCGCGACCAGCTCGTCCTCGGGGAGATCCGCGTCGGCGTCTTCCATGGCGCCCATGGTCAGCCGTCGCGCCGGGCGGCGCCATGGCGACCCGGGCCACGCCTCCCCTACGGCCGCCACTCCTCCGGCTCGGGCTCCTCGCGCTCTTCGGCCACGACCTCGCGGACGTGCCCCCAGAGCCCCTCGAGCAGTGCGGGGACGCCGTGCCCCGTCGCGGCCGAGATCGCGTAGGACCCCCACGCGTCCGGCGCCACCGGCGGCTGCGGCACCTCCCCGGGCGCCAGCAGGTCGGTCTTGGTGAGCACCACGCAATGCGGCTTCTCCGCCAGCTCCGACGAGTACGCCCGGACCTCCTCGCGCAGCGCCTCGTATTCCGCCTGCGGATCCTCGGCGTCCACCGGGATCAGGAACGCCACCGTGCGCGTGCGCTCGATGTGGCGCAGGAAGCGGAGCCCGAGCCCCTTCCCCTCGTGCGCCCCCTCGATGATCCCCGGGATGTCCGCCATGACGAACGTGCGCAGATCGGAGAGCCGAACGACGCCGAGGTTCGGCGTCAGCGTGGTGAAGGGATAATCCGCGATCTTCGGCCGCGCGGCCGACACCGCGGCCAGCAGCGTGGACTTCCCCGCGTTCGGCTTGCCCACGAGCCCGACGTCGGCGATCAGCTTCAGCTCCAGCGCGATCCGCCGCTCCTCCCCCTCCTCGCCCGGCTCCCAGTACGTCGGCGCCTGGCGCGTCGCCGTGACGAACGCGGCGTTGCCGCGCCCGCCCCGCCCGCCGCGCGCGGCGACCAGCACATCCCCGTCCGCGATCAGCTCGCCCAGGAGCTCGCCGGTATCGGCGTCCCGCACCACGGTGCCCGGCGGCACGCGCAACACGAGGTCCGCGCCGTCGCGGCCGGTGCGGTTCTTCCCCTGGCCGTGCTCGCCGCGCTCCGCGCGGTAGTGCTGCTGGTAGCGGTAGTCGAGGAGGGTGGCGAGCTGCGCGTCGGCTCGAAGCACGACGTCGCCCCCCTTCCCGCCGTTGCCGCCGGCCGGGCCGCCGCGCGGCACGCCCATCTCCCGGCGCCACGCCTCGGCGCCGGATCCACCCGTCCCCGCCACCACGTGGATCACCGCGTAATCAACGAACATCTAGCGACTCCCCTCGACTCCGGCCCGCCGCTCGGCCCAACGCTCCCGCACCGACTCCCATACCCGCCACGCCTGCGCACGGCGCGCCGGCGGCGCCGCCGCCCCCGCCAGCTCCAGCGTCTCCGCGACCTCCTCCACCGACGCGCCGACATTCAGCGCGCCCCGCAGGTGCGAGTGGAGCTGCTGCGGCGCGGTCATGCCGGCAAGCAGCGCCACGATGCACAGCTCCCGGCGGCGCAGGTCGAGCCCGGGCCGGCCGAGGACGCGGCCGTAGCCGTCCTCCAGCATCCAGCGCTCCAGGTCCGGGTGCAGGCGCGCGACGTTCTCCCGCAACCGCTCGTACGCCCCGCCGTAGACCTGCGCGCACACGGCCTCGCCGCGGGTGCGCCACTCGGCCGGGCCGTCGCTCGACCGTGCCGGAGCCGGCCGCCCGGAGCGCTCGCGCCAGAGGCCCAGCGCCCGCAGCGTGGCCGGATAGCCGATGAACAGGTGGCTCTGGAGCAACGCCTCCTCGACCGCCTCCGCGGGCGCGGCTTGGGCCGCCGCGTCCATCGCGGCGCCGAGGGCCGCCGGGTCGCCGGCAGCCAGCGCGGCCGAGAGCGTCACGAGCGCGCGCGTCGCCTCATCCATCGGCCGGCTCCAGCGTCATCTCGGTCCGGATCTGGCCCACGACCTCGTCGCGCGTGTTGCGGATCTCGGGCGCCGCGAAGCGCTCGAGCGCGGCCATCTCCTCGTCGGACAGGAGGTTCAGCGCGCGCAGCACGCCGAGCAGCGCCGGCTCCGCCGCGCGCATGGCGCCGTCCTCGACCTTCAGCGCGATCCCCAGCTCCGCGCCCGGCACGCCGGCGCAGTAGACTCCCTCGGCGCCGACCTTCGCGAAGATCCTCCCGTCCGCCACGCGCATCAGCTCCGTGCACAGCCGGTCCGTCCCGGCGACGTACTCCGGGTTGCGCATCATCGATTGCACCACCAGCGCGGCGTCCGGCTCGCCACGACGTGCGGCCGCGGCCAGCCGCGCGAACGCGCCGGCCATCGCCGACAGCGGCAGCGCGAACGTGACGACGCCGCACCCGTCGACCGCCGTCTGGATCTCGTCCGCCGGCACGGCCGTCCAGCGCGCGATCTCCGCCAGCACCCGCTGCTGCACCGGGTGCTCCGGTCGGTGATAGCCGACCAGCGACCAACCGCGAATCCGCGCCAGGCAGAGCATTCCCGCGTGCTTGCCCGAGCAGTTGTTGTGGAGCCGCGTCGGCTCCAGGCCGCGCTCCCGCAGCTCCTCGGCGGCGGCCGCGCCCAGCGGCGGATGCGGACCGCACGCCAGCGCCTCCTCGCCGGCGCCGGCCTTCTGGAGGAGCGAGCGCGCCGCCTCGACGTGCCGCGGCTCCCCGCTGTGGGAGCCGCAACAGAGCGCCAGCTCCGGCCCCGTCAGCTCGAACCGCTCGGCGACGCCCTCGGCGACGAGCGCCAGCGCCTGGATCGGCTTCACCGCCGAGCGCGCGAACGCCACCAGCCGCGGGTCGCCGGCCCGCGCGCGCAATCGGCCGCCGGCATCACACACCGCTACGCTCACGCGATGGCGCGACTCGACGACGGCCCCGCGCCAGACCTCCACGACCGCGCTCATCGTGGGCCCGCCGGCTCCGGCGCCGTGGCGTCGGCGACGGTCGTCGCCTCCGCCGTCCGGCGCGCCTCCCGCGCCCCGCCCCGGCGGACGCCCAGCGCGATCCCCAGAAGGATGAGCGC
>JADGGV010000436.1 GCA_019689775.1 Gemmatimonadota bacterium | reverse complement strand
GGCTCGCGCCGCACCGGCTTCGACGTGCGCCCGCCGCCCGGGGCCAGCTCCGCCTCCAGCGTCTCGCGCCGCACCCCCGTCCGCTCCGCCACCCGCGCCACGTAGATGTCGCGCAACGCCGGGTCGGCCGCCGCCCGCAGCGTCGGGAGCAGCCGGTCGAGCGCGCGGCGCAACCCGTCGGCGCCCTCGAGGTAGCCGTGCTCCGCGAGAATCTGGAGCTTCCGCTCCAGCACGTCCACCGCGCCCTCCAGCGACGGCCGCAGCGCCTGCGCGCCGCCCGCCCGCACCACCGAGTCCGGGTCCTCCCCGGGCGGCAGCGTCACGACGAGCGGATGCACCCCCGCGCGCAACAGGGCGTCGCCCGCGCGGAACGTCGCCCGCAGCCCCGCGGGATCGCTGTCGTAGAGGAGATAGGCCGTCCGGCTGTAGCGCGCCAGCAGGGCGGCCTGCTCGGGCGTGATGGCCGTGCCGAGGCCGGCCACCACGTTCTCGAGCCCGCGCGCGGCGAGGGAAACGTAGTCCATGTATCCCTCGACGACCAGCGCCGCGCCCTCCCGCCGGATCGCGCCCCGCGACCAGTTCAGCCCGTAGAGGAGGTGCCCCTTCCGGTAGATCGGTGTGTCCGGCGAGTTCAGGTACTTCGGCACGCCCTCCGCCACCCGGCCCAGCACGCGCCCGCCGAAGGCGACGACGCGGCCCGCCACGTCGCAGATCGGGAAGACCAGCCGGTCGCGGAGCCGGTCGTACGGCTCCTCCGTCCGCTCGCTCCGCTTGATCAGGCCCGCGTCCAGCAGCACCTCGTCGGCGATGCCGTGCTTGCGCGCCGCGTCCCGCAGCCCGCGCCACTCGTCCGGCGCCGCGCCCAACTGGAACCGCTCCGCCGCCTCCCGCTCGATCCCGCGCCCCGCCAGGTAGCGCCGCGCGCGCTCCCCCGCCGCGCTCTCCCACAGCGTGCGCCGGTAGTAGTCCGCCGCGAACGCGACCGCCTCGCGCACCGCCCGGTGTGCGTCCTCCTCGCGCCGGACCGCCCGCTCGTCCGGGATCTCCACGCCGACGCGCGCCGCCAGCACCCGCACCGCGTCCTGGAACTCCAGCCCCTGGCGCTTCATCAGGAACGTGAACACGTCCCCCGACTCGCCGCAGCCGAAGCACTTGTAGAAGCCCTTGGACGGGACCACGTAGAACGACGGCGTCTTCTCGGTGTGGAAGGGGCAGAGTGCGCGGTACTCCTTCCCCGCGCGCTTCAGCGGGACGTGCTCGCCGACGATCTCGACGATGTCGGCCCGGGCGCGGACCTCCTCAACGACCGAGTCCGGGATCATACCAGCTCCGCCACGGTCACGCCCGTGCCCCCCTCGCCGATGCCGCCCGGACGAATGCGCACCACCCGCGGGTCGGCGCGCAGCAGCTCGCCCACCACCTCGCGCAGCGCGCCCGTTCCCTTCCCGTGGATGATCCGCAGGCTCGCGAGATCGGCCTGGATCGCCGCGTCCAGCGCCGGGTGCAGCGCGCTGGCCACCTCCTCGGCGCGCAGGCCGCGCAGGTCCACCTCCGGTCGCGCGTGCACCTCGGGCGCCGACCAGCCGCCCCGCCGCGGCTGCGGCCGCGCCGCCTCCGCCGCTTCGGCCGCCGTCAGCGCCTCCAGCCCGGCGGCCGGCACCTGGATCCGCAGCCCGTTCGTCTCCACGACCCCGCGCCCGTCGCGCAGCTCGAGCAGCGTGCCCGTCGCGCCCGTCGCGACGATGCGCACCCGCGCCCCCGCCTCCAACCGCGCGGCCCTCCGCGCGCGGCGCGGCGCCTCGACCGGCACCTTCGCCGCCTGCCGGCGCGCCGCCTCCTCCACCCGCCGCCGCGCCCGCCGCGCCGCCTCGTTCAGCGCCTCCTGCGTCACGGTCGCCGCCGCCGCCGCCTCGCGCACCTCCCGGATCGCCGCATCCACCTCCGCGCGCGCCGCGAGCAGCAGGTCGCGCGCCTGCTGGCGCGCCCGCGCCTCCGCCTCCCGCTCCCGCTTGCGCACCGCGTGCTCGCGCTCCTCGATCTCGCGCCGCAACGCGAACGCCTCCGCGCGCGCCGCCTCCGCCGCCGCGAGCGCCGCCGCCATCTCGCGCTCCTTCTGCTCCAGCTCCATCAGGAGCTGCGCCGCGCTCCGCTCCTCCTCCGGCAGGAACGCCTCGGCGCGCTCCAGCAGCGCCGCCGGCAGGCCGAGCCGCCGCGCGATCGCCAGGCCGTAGCTCCGCCCCGGGATCCCCTTCACCAGCCGGTACGTCGGCCGCAGCTCCTGCGCGTCGAACTGGAGCGAGGCGTTCACCACGCCCGGCTCGACGCCCGCCAGCGCCTTGAGCTGCCCCAGGTGCGTCGTCGCCACGGTCAGCGCCGAGCGCCGCGTCAGCTCGACCAGGATCGCCTGCGCCAGCGCCGCGCCCTCCGCCGGGTCGGTGCCGCTCCCCATCTCATCCACCAGCACCAGCGACTCGTGGTCCGCCTCCGCCAGCAGCTCGCCCAGGTTCTTGAGGTGCGCCGAGAACGTGGATAGGCTCGCCTCGATCGACTGCTCGTCGCCGATGTCCGCGTAGATGTCCCGGAACATCGGTAGCTTCGTGCCGGCGCCGACCGGAGGGACAATCCCCGCCTGCGCCATCGCGCTGATCAGGCCGATCCCCTTCAGCAGCACCGTCTTCCCGCCGGTGTTCGGCCCCGAGACGAGCAGCGTCCGCTCCCCCTCCACCATCTCGAGGTCGAACGGTACGACGTCGCCGCCGCCCGCCAACAGCAGCGGATGCACGCCCCGCACGACCCGGTACTCCTCGGTCCCCGCCGGCAGGATCTCGGGACGGTGGCCGTTGTACTGGAGCGCGTAGCGCCCGCGCGCGAAAAGCGAATCCAGCTCGATCAGCGCGCTCAGCGTCTCCACCAGCTCCGCACGGTGCGGCCGCAGCCGGTCCGTCAGCTCCAGCAGGATCCGCGCGACCTCGCGCGCCTCCGCGATCTCGAGCCCGCGCAGCCGGTTCATCAGCTCGATCGCGAGCGGCGGCTCGACGAACAGCGTCGCGCCCGTCGCCGACTCGTCGTGCACGATCCCGCCGACCTCGCTGCGCCCCTCCCGCCGGATCGGGATGACGTAGCGCCCGTCGCGGACGCTCACCGACGCGTCCGGCACCCGGAACCGATCCGGCAGCGAGGCGACGTAGCGCTCGAGCTGCTCGACGATCCGCGAGCGCAGCCCCCGGATCTCCGCGCGCAGCCGCTTCAGCTCGCGCGACGCATCGTCCTTCACCTCGCCGGACGCGTCGATCGCGCGCCGGATCGACGCCTCTTCGTCCTCCAGAACGAGCAGCCGCCGCCCGATCTCGGCCAGCAGCGGGAAGTGCTCCGCGTGCTGGAGCAGCGCCCGGCGCGTCTCGCGCGCCGAGCGCAGCAGCTCGGCGCCGTCGCGCAGCCACGGCCCCTCCCAGGCCGCGCCCTCCACGTTGAGCCGCCGCAGCGGCGCGCGCAGGTCCGGCAGTGCCGGGATCGCGAAGTCGTCGGCGCGCAGCAGGAACCCGAGCATCTGGTCCACGCGGCGCAGCTCCGCCTCCACCCAGCCGCGCGAGTCCGACGGCGTGAGCGCGCGTACCGCCTCACCCCCCAGCGGCGAGGAGGCGAACTCGGCGACGAGGTCGAGTGCGTCCGAGAACTCGAGAACCTGGAGTGCGTGCCGATTCATGGTGTGTCCCTGCTACCCCCCGCGGCGCGACAGGAGCCGGCCGCCCCGCCGCCAATGTACGCCCCTCCACGCTCCGGCTCCCGCCCCACCTCGCCGCGAACCACCCGCCCCGTCGCCGCGCCGGTAA
>JADGGV010000435.1 GCA_019689775.1 Gemmatimonadota bacterium | reverse complement strand
TCGGTGGGGCGCTGGTGAGCTACCCGGATCTGAGGCAGCAAGGGTTCCACATCGAGGTGGTGTTCGACTCGGACCCCGGGAAGGTGGGGCAGCGGTGGAACGGGCTGGTGGTGCGGTCGGTGGCGGAGCTGGAGGGGGTGCTGGAGCGGGCGTCGATCGACATCGTGATCCTGGCGGTGCCGGCGGAGGCGGCGCAGTCGATCGTGAACCGGGTGGTGGCGGCGGGGGTGCGGGCGATCCTGAACTTTGCGCCGACGAAGCTGGTGGTGCCGGCGGGCGTGACGGTGAAGAACGTGGACATGGCCGTGGAGCTGGAGGGGCTGTCGTACGCGCTGGCGAGCGGGGAGCGGCGGGCGCGGGAGCGGCGGCTCCGGAGCGTGGAGGGCAGCGGGCGATGAGGTCGCGGGTGCGCGTGACGTCGGAGGTGGGCCCGTTACGGGCGGTGATCAGCCACACGCCGGGCCCGGAGCTGCTGGCGGTGACGCCGAGCACGCGGGACGACTTCCTCTACGACGACATCATCGACCTGGAGCAGGCGCGGCGGGAGCATCACCGGTTTCGGGCGCTGCTGTCGCGGTTCGCCGAGGTGTACGAGGCGATGGACCTGCTGGAGGAGATCGCGGACCTGCCGGAGGTGCGGCCGTTCCTGATCGAGAAGGTGACGGAGGTGGCGCAGTCGGAGCCGCTGGCGCGGGAGCTGTTGGAGATGCCCGCGCCGGAGCTGGTGCGGACGTTCGTGGAGGGGCGGGCGGTGGTGCAGGGGCCGCTACAGAAGCTGCTGAACGTGGAGAGCTACGAGCTGCCGCCGCTGCCGAACCTGTTCTTCACGCGGGACGCGGCGATGGTGGTGGGGGAGGGCGTGATCATCGGATCGATGAAGTTCACCGTGCGGTGGACGGAAGAGATCCTGATGAAGACGCTGTTCACGTACCATCCGCTGCTCCAGAACCGGGGGCTGATCTACGACGGCAGCGAGGAGCGCCGGGCGGGGTACACGTTGGAGGGCGGGGATGTCCACGTGCTGCGGCCGGACCTGGTGCTCATGGGCCTGTCGGAGCGGTCGAGCCCGGGGGCGTTCGACGTGATTGCGGAGCGCCTGGTGAAGGAGGTCGGCATCACGGACATCCTGGTGGTCGTGCTGCCGACGGACCGGGCGATGATCCATCTGGACATGATCTTCACGATGGTGGATCGCGACCACTGCGTGATCTACCCGCCGAGCTTCATCGGCCCGACGCGGAACCCGGTGCTGCACTACCACTCGGGGCGGAAGGGGATGCGGGAGATGCCGAACCTGTTCGCGGGGCTGCGGGAGGTGGGGCTGCCGCTGACGCCGGTCTTCTGCGGCGGCTCGCGGCGGACGATCCAGGAGCGCGAGCAGTGGTCGAGCGGGTGCAACTTCGTGGCGGTGCGGCCGGGGGTGATCCTGGGGTACAGCCGGAACGAGCATACGTACCGGGAGCTGGAGCGCGAGGCGGGGTACCGGATCATCGACGGCGTGGCGTTCCTGACGGGCGACGAGGAGATCGACGAGGGCGAGAAGGTGGCGATCACCTTCGAGGGCTCGGAGCTGGTGCGGGGCGGCGGCGGCGCGCGGTGCATGACGATGCCGATCCTGCGGGAGGACATCTGGTGAGCGAGGTGGCACCCATCGGTTCCGGGCTGGCCGGCGACGCGCTGAAGGGGCTGGAGTACGTCATCGTCGACGTGGAGACGACGGGCGGCTCGGCGGCGGGTGGCCATCGCATCACGGAGATCGCGGCGCTGCTCGTCGGCACGGACGGCGTCGTGCTGGACGAGTGGACGACGCTGGTGAACCCGGAGCGGCCGATCCCGGCGTTCATCACGCGGCTGACGAACATCTCGTGGGAGATGGTGAAGGACGCGCCGCGCTTCGCGGAGGTGGCGGACGATCTGGCGCGCTTCCTGGATGGGCGGGTGTTCGTGGCGCACAACGCGTCGTTCGACTGGCAGGTCATCTCGCACGAGCTGACGCGGGCCAGGGGCACGGCGCCCAGCGGCCGCGTGCTGTGCACGATGCGGCTGGCGCGGAAGGTGGTGCCCGAGGTCCCGAGCCGGTCGCTGGACGCGCTGGCGTACTACTTCGGCATCGACAACGAGGCGCGGCACCGCGCCTACGGCGATGCGCGCGTGACGGCAAGGCTGTTCGGCCGGCTGATGGAGCGGGTGGCCGAGCGCGAGATCGAGTCGTGGGGCGCGCTCGAGGAGCTGCTCGGGCAGCGGAAGCCGCGGCGCCGGCGGCGCGGGCCCGCCACGCCGAGCTCGATGGACGTCGGGGACGTGCCGTGGACGTGAACGAGCTGCCGCTCCGGCGCACGCGCCAGCTCGGCCGGTTCCGCATCCACGCGCTCGAGGCCGGGCTCCAGCGCCTGGATGGCGGCGCGATGTTCGGCGTCGTGCCGAAGCCGCTCTGGGAGCGGCGCATCCCCGCCGACGAGAAGAACCGCATCCCGCTCGCGCTCCGCTGCCTGCTGGTCGAGACGCCCGACGCGCTCGTACTGATCGACAACGGCATCGGCAACAAGGAGGGCGAGAAATTCCGCTCGATCTACGGCGTCGAGAACGCCGGCTCGCCGACGCGCCTCGAGGACGCGCTGCGCGACGCCGGCTTCGCGCCGGACGACGTCGACGTCGTCATCGACTCCCACCTGCACTTCGACCACGCCGGCGGCAACACGTTCCGGGACGAGGCGGGCGAGGTGCGCCTCGCGTTCCCCCGCGCCCGCTACTACGCCCAGCGCGGGGAGTGGGAGTATGCGCACTGGGACAACGAGCGGATCCGCGCGAGCTACCTGCCGGACAACTTCGACCCGGTGCACCGCGCCGGCGCGCTCACGCTCATCGAGGGCGAGACGGAGATCGTCCCCGGGATCCGGACGCTCCCCACCCCGGGGCACACCCCCCACCACCAGTCGGTCCTCATCCACTCCGAGGACGAGACGGCCCTCTTCCTCGCCGACGTCGTCCCGACCGCCGCCCACCTCCCGTACCCCTGGATCATGGGCTACGACGTCGAGCCGCTCGTCACCTACGAGACGAAGCGCATCATCCTCCCGCGCGCCCGCGACGAGGGCTGGCTCCTCGTCTTCGAGCACGACCCCGTCGTGCCGTGGGGCCGGCTCGAGCCGGGCGAGGCCCGGCCGACGCTCGTCCCCGAGGCGTAGCGATCCCCGCACCCCGCCGCCCGGCCCCGCCGGAGACCGGGGAGGATCGCTCCGATCGGCGTCTGGCCGGCCGCGCCGGCGCCGAACGGAGAACGGAATCAGTAGGACAGGATGAACAGGATAACATCGGATAGGGGGCGAACGCTGGCTTCGACGAAGTCCGCCGGTTCGCCGTCCGCTGGTGCTCCCACCCCCGCGCCGGAACGGTCGGGGGTGGGAGCGGCAGCGGGTGCGTAAGCGACAATGCCGGTCACTTAAGGCCCGATTTGTCCTCGCTCGCCCGCACCTCCGCTGCCTGCATCTCCGCTGCCGTCCTCCGACGCCGCTCGAGGTCGCCGTCGCCGGGGAAGGAGCGGAACCCGTTCTCCTGCAAGCGCTCCCGGCTTTGCCCGTCCGCACGCGCAGCGGGAGGAGGCACTGCGGGGGAATGAAAGCACCGCGGGGGCACGCGTCCCGCTCGTTAAGTGATCGGCATCGATGTGAGCAAAAGTGGGAACGGCCAGCAGGCCTGTCGGGTTGGGTTGTATGAGAAATAGTAGTGCGCGGTTTGATTTGTTGTGGTATCATTATTTGAATGTTGTCTCTATGTTCTAAATATCAGATTTGATCCTGTTTATCCTGTCTTGTATTGCTGTTGGCTGTTTCGCCACGCCGCCTGCGATCCCCCCACAATCC
>JADGGV010000434.1 GCA_019689775.1 Gemmatimonadota bacterium | reverse complement strand
GGGCGGTCGGCGCGCGCATCCGCACGTTCGGGCGGGAGTGGGAGGTGGTCGGCGTGGTCGGCGACGTCCACCACTTCGGCCCCGCGACGCCGGCGGAGCCGATGGTGTACTTCCCGTTCGCGCAGGACGTGATCACCCGGCGTCGCATGACGTTCGTGCTGCGCACGGCCGGGGAGCCGGAGGCGCTGGTCGGGCCGGCGCGCGCCGTGATCCACGAGCTGGACCCGCAGCTGGCGGTCTCGAACGTCCGCGGCTTCGGCTCGCTGGGCGCGGAGAAGACGGCCGCGAACCGCTTCAGCGCCGTGCTGGTCGGCGCCTTCGCCGGGCTTGCGCTCCTCCTCGCCGCGGTCGGCGTCTATGGAGTGACCGCGTTCGCCGTCGCCCGGCGTACGCGCGAGATCGGCGTGCGCATGGCGCTCGGCGCGAGCGGCCGGCGCGTGTTCCTGACCGTGCTCCGCCAGGCGGCGGCGATGCTCGGCGTCGGCGCGGCGGCGGGGGTGCTCGCGGCGATCCCGCTCATGCGGCTCATGCGCGGGCTCCTGTTCGGCGTCGGCCCGGGCGACCCGCTGACGTTCGCCGTCGTGCTGGCCGTGCTCGCGGCCGCGGCGCTCCTGGCGACGTGGGGCCCCGCCCGCCGCGCCGCGCGGCTGGATCCGGTGGCGGCGCTGCGGGCGGAGTGAGGCGGTGGCCTCAGGTCCCCGCGATCCGCCGCACCTCGCTCGCGAGCATGCGGACCTTCGCCGCGTCGCTCGAGCCCTGCGCGTCGGCATCGAGCTGCGCGGCCAGCGCGGTCAGCGCGGCGGCACGCGCGGAGCCGGAGGCCTTCTCGGCGGCGTCGAGCGCCGAGCGCACGGCGGCGATCCGCGTCGCGTCCAGCCCGTGGCTACGCTCGAGCTGGTCGACGTAGGCGCGCGCGACCACGAAGCTGGCCGGCCAGACGATCTTCGGCTGGTCCTGCACGTTCAGCTCGTCGAAGTGCACGAGCTTGGCCGCGTCGATCTCGTTCTGCGTGAGCAGCGGGTTCGGCTTCAGCTCGAAGACGTCGAGCCCGCGCGCGATCTCCGAGCTGTAGATGTAGCCGTTGTACCAGTACGCGGACCACGAGCCGGCCGGGACGAGCTTCGTCGCATCGACGGGGCCGCGGTCGAAGTACGCGATCTCCTTCGGGTGCGCCGGGTCCGTCCAGTCGAGGACCGAGATCCCGCCCTGATACCACGCCTGCACCATGATGTCGCGCCCGGGCACCGGGATCAGCGAGCCGTTGTGCGCGACGCAGTTCTCCGTCGACGTCTGCGCCGCCGGTAGCTTGTAGTAGCTCTGGAACTCGAGCCGGTCCCCCGAGCGGGTGAAGATCGCGTCCGCGCCCCACTCCGGCTTGTCGGTCGCGCGGCAGCGCGGCTGCGTGCCGCCGCCCCACTCGTCGCTGAACAGCACCTTCGAGCCGTCGTTGCTGAACGTGGCCGAGTGCCAGAACGAGAAGTTCGAGTCGGCCGCCGCGAAGACCCGCTTCGGGTTGGCCGGGTCGCGGATGTCGAGCAGCAGGCCGTAGCCGGCGCAGGCGCCGCCCGCCAGGCCGATGGCCGGATAGACCGTGATGTCATGGCACTGCACCGGGCCGGTGCGCGGGCCCTGCGGCCGCGGCCGCGGGCGACGGCCCGACGCCGCCATCTGGCGCTCGCGCTCCGCGATGTCCGCGGGCATCTCGCCGTGCCGCTCCGCCGGCCCGAGGTCGGCCAGGATCGCGGGCTTCGTGACCACGCGCGCCTGCTCCGGGTGCGCGAGCGGCACCTGGATCACCTCGATCCGGAACAGCTCGCTGTTCGGGTCCTCCGACGGCGCCAGCGCCGAGCACCCGGCCAGCTCGTTCGGCGAGCGCACCGGGGCGGACCCCGACACGTAGACGTAGACGTTGTCCGGGTCGCTGGGCGAGGTCACGAGCGTGTGCGTGTGCGAGCCGCGGCACGTCTGCACCTGCGCGACCGGCTTCGGGTGCGCGATGTCGCTGATGTCCCAGATGCGCACGCCGCGGAACCGCTCCGCGCTCACCGTGTCCGCCACGCCCTGCGCGCCACAGTCAACGCGCGTGTTCAGCGACTCCTCGGACTCGAAGAGCAGCTTCCCGTAGACCGAGACGTCGCTCTGCGAGCCGACGCACACCTGCCCGGTCACGAGCTTCGGGTGCGCCGGATCGGCGATGTCCCAGATCTGGAAGCCCTGGAAGTTCCCCTGCACCACGTAGTGCCCGGTGAACGCCAGGTCGGAGTTCGCGTAGTCCAGCCCGCTTGGCCCCTCCGGGCTCACGAACGGGGTCGCCGGCGGCGTGCTCGAGACCAGCGCCAGGTTCCACTGCGCCGCCGCCGCGTCGTACAGCCCCGCGGCCAGCCCGACCCGCGGGTCCGGCGTCGGCGCCGCGCCCGAGACGAACGAGCGGATCGCGGGCGCCGCCCCGGGCGACGACTTCGCGGCGGCCGTCGCCGCCGTCGCCGCCGTCGCGCCGACCGCCGTGCTCGACGAGACCTGCGTCGTGGCGCAGCCGGCCAGCGCCAGGAGCCCGGCGCCGACCGCGAGCGGGGAGAGCAGGGCGCGGCGCCGCGACACACGCGCACGGCGCGACGGAACGGCGGATCTCATGCTGGAGTCCATCGGTGTATCCCGGTTCGTGAGGTGTGGTGAGGACTTCGAGTGCGGAGACGCGACGCGGCCTCGCGCGCTACCGGTCGTCGCCCTTCGCATCGAGCGCCGCGAGCATCCGCGACATGCGGTCGATCTCCACCGTCTGGTCGGCGCTGATGTCGGACGCGAGCTGGAACAACCCCGGATCCTGCGCCGCACCGGGCGAGCCGAACAGCTCGGCGACCATGTCCAGCGCCCCCTGATGGTGCATGATCATGTCCTTCAGGAAGAGCCGGTCGAACGCCGGGCCCCGCGCCGCGTCCAGCTCCTCGAGCTGCTGCGGCGTGAGCATCCCCGGCATCAGCTTGTGCTGCATCCCCGCCATGTCCATGTGATGCATCCCCGACCCCATCGCCGCCGCACGCGTCGTGTCGACCTCCGGCACCGCGGCGCCGTGCTCGCGCAGCATGTTCGCGATCAGCCGGATCTCGTCCGTCTGCCCCACCGCGATCCGCTCGCACAGCGCCTGGACCGCCGGGCTCGCCCCGTGGCTCGGCGCCCAGCGCGCGATCAGCACCGCCTGCGCGTGGTGGTGGATCATTCCCTGGAGGAAGTCGATGTCCGCCTGCACGAGCCGGGCATGCCCCGTGTCCGGAGCGGCGGAGCGAGCGAACGCGGCGGCGTCCCGAGCGCCCGGGCGGGCCGCGGCCAGCGCGGGCGCCTGCACTCGTGGCGGCGCCGGGAGCGCCGGCGAGGACGCCGAAAGCGGGTGGATGGTTGGCGAGGCCCGGAGCGCCGGCGCGCCCGGGCCGGCCGCGACGAGACTCGCGACCACGAGGCAAGGTACGAGAAGCCAGCGGGATGATCTCCGCATGGGGCTCTCCGGGTGATGTCCGGACATCGGAGCCGGGCGTGAATGGGCGTGTAAACGAACGTAGCCGGGGCCGAACGGCGCTGTCAAGCAAGCGCGGCGGCGCGCGCGAGCGCAAACGGAGGTGGGGGGCGGCGCGCGGCAGCGTATCGCGTCCACGGGCGGCGCGCGCGGCGGGCGGGCCGACACGGTGGCGTGAGGATGGCGCCGTGCCCCGTGGTCGTCGATATTCGGATACGATATCCAACAGGCTCGGGAGGCACGATGCGGCACGGCCACGACCCGGGGGGGGAGCGGGCGGACCGAGGCTAACGGCGAGGCGCCGGGGGCGGAGACGGAGGCGGCGGTGGTGGTATTGCGGCGCGAGGCGCTGCGGCAGCT
>JADGGV010000433.1 GCA_019689775.1 Gemmatimonadota bacterium | reverse complement strand
CCCCCGCTGTAGATCAGCCCCACCAGCGTCCTCCCAACCGCCCCCAACCCTTCCGGGCTCGTGTGCTCGACCGTGTCCTCCAGCGTGTGCCAGTAGGCGTTGCCGGGGCCGTAGTCGAAGTCGATGATGTCGATCGTGTGGATCCCGGCGCGGATGAGGGGGACGTGGTCATCGTCGACGGGCGTGCCGGGACTGCGCGGGAAGTAGCGCGAGAGGCCGAGGTCCTCGGCGGTCCTCCAGACGCGGTCGACGACCTCGGGCGCCGCCTGCTGCGAGGTGGGCTCGATCGGGAAGACGGGGCTCTGGTCGCCGACCATGTCCACGAGGATGCCGTAGAGGGGCCTGTAGCCGGGCGGGAGGTGGCCCGCGAAGTACTCCGAGCCGAGGTACATCGCGTCCGTGTAGTCCTCGCCGTCGGTGAAGAGTAGGTCGACGCCGAGCGGCTGGGAATGGCGCTTCAGGACATCCGCAAGCTGCATCAGGACGGCGACGCCGCTGGCGCCGTCGTTCGCGCCGGGGATCGGCTGCTTCCGCTTCAGCGAGTCGGGCTCGTTGTCGGCCGTCGGGCGTGTGTCCCAGTGCGCGAGGAGGAGGATGCGGTCGGACGCGCGCGGGTTGAAGCGCGCGATGACGTTGGCCAGCTTCAGCGGCTCGCCCTTCGGTCCCGTCGCCTCGAACGACTGCACCTCGACCGAATCCGCGCGCTCCCTCAGGTAGGCGACCATCCAGTCGAGCTGCTTCTGGTGGCCTGGCGTCCCCGGCACGCGCGGGCCGAACGCGACCTGCTCCTGGAGGAGGCGGTAGGCGGCCTTCTCGTCGAACTGTGGCAGCTTGGCCGTGTCGAGCCCGAGCGCGGCGCCGGTGGCGGGCGCGCCGCCGCCGCGCTCGCCCTTGCAGGCGAGGACCGCCACCATGAGCGCGCAGACGACGAGGCGCTTCATCGGGGGCCGACCCCGGCGGGCGCGACGCCCGGTAGCTGCCCGGCGCTGAAGTTGAACTGCCCGAACAGGCTGAGCTGGAACTGGCTGTTGCCGTTCAGCGTGCCGATGTTGCTCCGCCTCGCGTTGTAGCTCATCTGGAGGCCTACGCTCAGGTCGTTGATCTCGGTGTCCAGCGTCAGGTTGAACCGGCGGGTAATGTAGTCGACGAACGGCACGCACGCTCCCATCTGGACGCCGACCTGCACGCGGCATTGGCGGTCGCCCTGCTGCGAGAGGCTCAGCGTCGCCTGGACGGGGTTCGGGATCGACGCCTTCAGCGCCGCGGGCATCTGCACGAAGCCGGAGATGGAGACGGACTGGTTGATCCCGTCCTTCTGCGCGTTGCCGGTGGGGTCGGAGACCGTGCCATTGGTGAGCGTCAGGTTGTAGGACGCCGTCATCGTCGTGCCGAGGCCGATCGAGACCTGGAACGGCAGGTTCGTCTCGTCGGACTGGCCGCGGCGGGTGAGCGCGGCGCCCTCCCCGCGCTCGGCGAGCAGCGAGCCGAAGACGTCCTCGCGGAAGGTGCGCTGCAGCCCGCCCGAGAGCGAGGCGCGGGTGACGACGCCGGAGAGCGACTTCGGGATCGGCACCGTCATCCAGGAGACCTGCACGTTCGGCCAGGTGCGCTGCGTCTGCACGCCGCGGCCGCCGCGCAGGTCGTAGGCGTCGGAGCGCGAGCGGTCGTACGACGCCGTGATGTCGGTGCCGAACGGGAGGCGCACGCCGGAGCGGGCGCGGAACGCCTGGCGCATGCCGGCGTTGACGGCGGTGTCGGCGCCGACGAGGCGGAACGCGTCGAGGTCGCCGAGCCCGAGCTGGTAGGCGGTGCCGGGCGCGCTCCCCGCGCGCTGGAACTGCGAGTTCAGCCCGCCGTCCCAGGTCAGCTCGATCGGGCGGAACGGGTCGAAGATGCCGTGCGCGAGGCGCTGGAGCCGCGTGCCGCCGAAGCGGCCGGGCTTCTTCCCGACGACCGCGGTGATGAAGCCGGCCGGATCGAACTGGAGCGTGCGCGAGACCTGCCGCTCCTGCTGGAACTGGCGCTGCATGATGGCCAGCGTGTCGCCGTCGACGAGCGGGATCAGCTCGAGGTACGACGGCGAGCGGTCGCCGCGGAAGCGGGCCGTGTAGGTGAAGCCGGGGCGCAGCCAGGGCGTGATCGTCGGCCGGAACGTGAGGCCGGTGGTCACGCCGCGGTTCGTCTCCCAGCCGAGGTCGAGGCCGCCGAGCCCGCCGCGCGCCCGCGCGATCGCCTCCCGCTCGCGCGCCTGCTGCGTCGCGCGGTCCGGCGGGAGCAGGTCGCGCGTGCTGTTCCAGCCGACCTCGGCGACGAGCGACTCGAACGGGTGGAACGCGACGTGGGCGTTCTCGGTCAGCCCGAGCCGCGGGGAGAGCGCCGGCGCGATGGCGGTGTCGGAGGGGAGCGCGAGGATCCCGTCGTAGCGGTACGCGCGCGCGTTCTGGTCGTAGTAGCTCGACGACAGCGTGATCGCCTCGGGGCTCCAGCGCAGCTTCGCGCCGGCGATGCGGCGGAACAGCTCGCTCTTCTCGAGGTTGTCGGGCACGAGCGCGCGCAGCGCCCGCTCGAGGAACGCCGGCACGATGTCGACCTGGCGCGCGCCCGGCCGCTTCTCGTAGGAGAGCGTGCCGTCGAACGACGCCGACTCGTCGAGCGAGGTGATCGTCCCGGTGTGCGCGGACGTGTAGCCGATGCGCAGCGAGGTGCCGTCCAGGAGCAGCGACACGAGCGGGTTCGACGACGGCGTGCTGCGCCGCAGCGAGAAGCCGATGCGCGTGTTGCCGCCGCCGGTCTCGCGCAGCCCGACCAGCTCGTCGGCGCGCACGTCGGTCCCCTGGAGGAACGACGGCGTGAGCCCGGTGCGGCCGACCGACACCGTGAGCGGCGCCTCGAGCCCCCACGTCGCCGGCAGGATCTGGCCGAGCTGCGCCGTGACGTTCAGGAGCGCCTCGCCCGAGCGCTGGTAGGTGGCGTCCTGGTTGAGCTGATGGAAGAGCGCGCCCTGCGAGGAGAAGGACGCGTTCGCCGTGAGGAAGTCGCCCGCGCGGATGTCGAGCGCGATGCTCCCGGCCACGCCGGGGTCGGTCATGGCGCCGCCGAGGCGCAGGTCGTTGATCCAGACCTCGGCCGCCTCCGGCAGCGTGCCGCCGTGGTAGACCGCGAGGGACAACTCGCGCACGGCGGCGAGGTTCGGCGCGCGGGCGCGGTCGTCGAGCACCACGGCGTAGGCGCTGTCGGCGCTCCAGATGGCGAGCGGCGGCGCGCCGACGGGGCGCGCGCCGAGCCTGGCGAGCGAGTCCTCCGCCAGCGCGCGCAGGCGGAACCACTCCTCGAACTGGACCGTGATCTGCCGCCAGCTCCCGGTGGTGACCGGGTCGGCGGGCGGCGCCAGCCGGTCGCGGTAGAGGTAGTAGTTGCGCGGGTCGCTGCCGACCTTGACCAGGAGCTGGTCGTCGCCGCCGGCGCCCCAGGAGCCCGCCCGCGTCACGGCCCACAGCCGGAGCTGCCGGTAGTTGAGGAAGTTGCGCGGCTGCTGCGGGTAGCGGTAGTAGACCTCCGCGCGCTCGTTCGCGCCCAGCCGCGTCGCGGCGAGCCGCAGCGCCTTCTCGTTGATCTCGATCCCGCCGAGATCGAAGCGGCGTGATGGGTCCTGGAGCTGGTCGAAGACACCGGGCGGCGAGCTGTACCCCGTGCCGATCGTCAGCCGGCTCGCCGCGCCGACCTGGAAGCCCGCGCTCTCCGCGTCCAGCGCGGAGTCGACGCCGATCGGGCCGACGTAGAGCCCGCCCGGCTCGCGCTTCGTCCAGCGCGAGCCCGCCAGATGGAAGCGCGTGAGGAAGAGGTGCCCGGGCGTGTAGGCGGTGCCGCCCCC
>JADGGV010000432.1 GCA_019689775.1 Gemmatimonadota bacterium | reverse complement strand
GGCCTCCCGCCAGGGCGGCGCCGCCCGGGCGACGCGGGCCTCCCGGCGGCCCCGGGGGCGAGGCGGCGCCGCGCGGGCGGGGGCTCAGCAGTGGGCCTGGACGGGGAGTCCGCGCTCGAGGTCGACGAGCGGCGCCTCGTAGTCGCCGGAGAAGCACGCGGTGCAGAACGGCCGGCCGCCGTTGACCGCGCCGAGCATCCCCTCGAGCGAGAGGTAGCCGAGCGAGTCGACGTCGAGCTTCCGCCGGATCTCCTCGACGGACAGCCGCGCACCGATCAGCTCCTCCCGCGTCGGCATGTCGATGCCGTAGAAGCATGGGGAGCGGACCGGCGGGCTGGCCACGCGGAAGTGCACCTCCTTGGCGCCGGCCTCGCGGATGAGCGAGACGAGCCCCTGGCTGGTGGTGCCGCGCACCAGGGAGTCGTCGACCACGACGACGCGCTTCCCCTCGATCACCTCGCGCACCGGGTTGTACTTGATGCGCACGCGGAAGTCGCGTCCCGCCTGCGTCGGGTGGATGAAGGTGCGGCCGACGTAGTGGTTGCGGATCAGCGCCAGCTCGAACGGGATCCCGCTCTCCTCGCTGAAGCCGAGCGCGGCGGAGTTCGAGGAGTCGGGGACGCTGAAGACGCAGTCCGCCTCGACCGGGTGCTCCCGCGCGAGCTGGCGGCCGAACTCGCGGCGCGCGCGGTCGACCGTCTCGCCCCAGACCTTGGAGTCGGGGCGCGCGAAGTAGACCAGCTCGAAGATGCAGGGCTGCACGCGCGCCGCCCGGCCGAGGCCGGGGAGCGGAATCAGCTCGCCGTCCTGGATCTTCAGCACCTCGCCCGGCTCGACCTCGCGCACGAATTCCGCGCGGACGAGGTCGAGCGCGCAGGTCTCGCTCGCCAGCACCCAGCCGTCCGGGAGGCGCCCGAGCACGAGCGGCCGGTAGCCCCACGGATCGCGCGCCGCGTAGAGCGTGTCGCCGATCGTGATCAGCAGCGAGAACGCGCCCGTCAGCCGGGAGAGCGCCTCGTGCACCTGCTCGTCCGGATTCGCGCGCCGCGAGCGGGCGATCAGGTGGACGATGACCTCGCTGTCCACCGTGGCGCGGAACAGCGCGCCCTCGCGCACCAGCTCCTCACGCAGCGACTGCGCGTTCGTGAGGTTGCCGTTGTGCACGAGCGCCAACTCGCCGCTGTGGTAGCGCACGACGATCGGCTGCGCGTTGACGAGCCCCTCGCCGCCCGCCGTCGAGTAGCGCGTGTGGCCGAGGGCGACGCGGCCGCGCAGCTCCTGCATCGCCGCGTCGTCGAAGCCCTCCATCACCAGGCCGTCCTCGCGCCGGAGGCGGGCCTGTCCATCCTCGACCGCGCAAATGCCCGCGGCTTCCTGGCCGCGGTGCTGCAAGGCGTAGAGCCCCAGGAAGGCCAGCTCCGCCGCGTGCTCCGGGCCGCTAACACCAACGATTCCGCACATGTGCTCTGCTACCCCGTGGGTTGGGATCGGCTCCGCGCGCCTGGACGCGGGGAGCGGGCGCCCAGAGACCCCGCCGTCCCCGCGCCCGCCTCGTCAGCGCGGCATCGCCGGGTGCTCGACGGCCACCTCGACCGCGGCCGGCGAGCGCTCCATCATCCGCGGGATCGCCGTGGCCCAGACCTCGGCCAGATCCGCCGCCGCCATGTCGAGCACCGGCGCCGTGCGCGTGCGGATCACGAAGCGCCCGTCCCGCGCGCCGACCGTGCCGATCGGGCGCGCGGGCACGCCGTGCCGGTCGGCCACGGCGAGGAGCTGCGCCAGGCGCTCCGGCGCGCACGAGACGACCACGCGGCCCTGCGCCTCGCCGAACAGGAGCGGAGCGCCGTGCAGCTCGTCGTCCAGCTCAACGTCGACGCCGAACGGATGGGCCGGGTCGCGGATCGCCGACTCCGCCAGGCAGACGGCCAGGCCGCCCTCGGCGCAGTCGTGCGCGCTCGCCACGAGCCGGCTCGCCGCCAGCTCGATGAGCGCCTCCTGGAGCGCCTTCTCCGCGTCCAGGTCGACCGCCGGCGCATCCCCGGCCACCAGCCCGTGCACCACCTTCAGGTACTCCGAGCCGCCGAGCTCCGCCGTGTTCCGCCCGAGCAGCACGATCGCGTCGCCCGGCGCGCGGAAGCCCATCCCGACGCGCGTCTCCACGTCCTCCAGCACGCCGACCATCCCGATCACCGGCGTCGGGTAGATCGCGCCCTTCGGGCTCTCGTTGTAGAGCGATACGTTCCCGCTCACCACCGGCGTCTCGAAGCGCCGGCACGCCTCCGCGATCCCGGCCACGCTCTCCTTGAGCTGGTAGTAGACCTCGGGCTTGAGCGGGTTGCCGAAGTTCAGGTTGTCCGTGACCGCCCGCGGCCGCGCGCCGACGCACGCCAGGTTCCGCGCCGCCTCCGCCACGGCGATCATCCCCCCGCGACGCGGGTTGAGGTACACGTAGCGGCCGTTGCAGTCGACCGTCGCCGCGATCCCCTTCCGCGTGCCGCGGATGCGGAGGACGCCGGCGTCGCCGCCCGGCCCCAGCACCGTGCTCGTCCGCACGGTCGAGTCGTATTGCCGATAGATCCAGGACTTCGACGCGATGTTCGGCGAGGCGAGCAGCCGCAGCAGCACGCGCGCCGGGTGCGCCGGGCCGCCGGGCGCCTCCAGCGCCAGCGGATCCTGCGCCCGCAGCCGCTGCACCTCCTCGGACTCGCGCGCCTCGCGCACGTACGTCGGGCAGCCGGTCACGAGCGGGTAGCCGGGGATCTCCGCCACGACGCGGCCGTCCTCCCGCACACGGTAGAGCCCGTCGCCCGTGACCTCGCCGATCACCGCCGCCTCGAGCTCCCACTTCTCGAGGATCCGCCGCACCTCGTCCTCGTGCCCTCGCTTCGCCACCACGAGCATCCGCTCCTGCGACTCCGAGAGCAGGATCTCGTACGGCGTCATCCCCGCCTCGCGCACCGGCACGCGGGCGACGTCGATGTCCACGCCCGTGCCGGCCCGCGCCGCCATCTCCGTGGACGACGACGCCAGCCCCGCCGCGCCCATGTCCTGGATCCCGACGATGTGACCGCTCCGGATCAGCTCGAGCGATGCCTCCAGCAGCAGCTTCTCCGTGAACGGGTCGCCCACCTGCACCTGCGGGCGCTTCGCCTCCGACGCCTCGCCCAGCTCCTCGCTCGCGAACGTCGCGCCGTGGATGCCGTCGCGGCCCGTGCGCGCGCCGACCACCAGGATCGGGTTGCCGACCCCCGTCGCCTCCGCCCGAATGAGCTGCTCCTTCTTCAGGAGGCCGATCGCCATCGCGTTCACCAGCGGGTTCCCCTCGTACGCCTCGTCGAAGTACGTCTCGCCGCCGATGTTCGGGATGCCGACGCAGTTGCCGTAGTCGCCCACGCCGCGCACGACGCCGGCGAACAGATAGCGGACGCGCGGGTTCGACAGCGGCCCGAAGCGCAACGAGTCGAGCACGGCGATCGGCCGCGCGCCCATCGTGAAGACGTCGCGCAGGATGCCGCCGACGCCCGTGGCCGCGCCCTGATACGGCTCGACCGCCGAGGGGTGGTTGTGCGACTCGATCTTGAACGCCACGGCGAGCCCGTCGCCGATGTCGATGACGCCGGCGTTCTCGCCGGGCCCCTGGAGCACCCAGGGCGCCGACGTCGGGAAGCCGCGCAGCAGCGGCTTCGAGTTCTTGTAGCCGCAGTGCTCGGACCAGAGCGCGCTGAAGACGCCGAGCTCGGTCCAGGTCGGCTCGCGGCCGAGGATGTCGAGGATGAGCCGGTACTCGTCCTCGGAGAGGCCGTGCTCGCGCACGATCTCCGGCGTGATCGCGGGATCGCCGGGGCGCGGCTCGACGGCGGAGCGGGGGAGCGGGGGCGTGGGG
>JADGGV010000431.1 GCA_019689775.1 Gemmatimonadota bacterium | reverse complement strand
GTTCTTCACCCATGGCGTGTTTTTCGTTGGGGCAGATCTGGATGCTGGCTCGCAATCGCATCGTACTGCCACATCGAAGGATGCGCCATGGGTGCATCTAGCCCCCACTACCCCTCCGCTACGCCGCTCGCGAATAAGCCAGGGTGATGTTCACCCGTGTGACGAGCCGGAGGCGCGCGGTGCCCCCGCTGCCGTGACATCCTCCTTTCCAGGCGAACGGCCGATCGTGGCTGGGGAGAGACACCGATTTCCCGTGAGCGGGAGCGGGAGCGATAGCGGGAGGCCGACCGGACGCCGCAACCTCCGGCGCCCGGACGCACGACGGCCCCGGGCGGGGAATTCCCCGCCCGGGGCCGTCGGCCGGGTCGGGTCGGGGGTGCCGCTTACTTCGGCGTCCCTTCGACCGTCAGCTTGCCGGTGCAGGTCCCGCTCTCGCCCTTCAGGGTGAGCGTGTACTCGCCGGGCTTGGCGGCCTGCGTGTTGAGCGTAAGCGCGACGCTCTCGCCCGCGGCGCCGGCGGTCGGCGCGGGCAGGGCGGTCGACGACGCCGGCTTCTCCACGGCCGGCTCCTTGGGCGCCGGGCCGGCCGGGTTCGGCGTCGTCACGGCCGACTTCCCGGCGGCGTCGGGTCCGGCCAGCGCGACCTCGAGCCCGCTCCCCTCCTCCTGGATCGCCGCGACCACACCGGCGCCGATCGCCTGCGACAGGCTCGCCTTCACCTGCACCGGCTCCGCCTGGACCGGGGCCGACGCCGGGTCGAGCGTGATCTTGCACACCTGCGGCTCGGCCGGCGAGGCCTTGGCCGGCTCCTGCGCGTGGGCCACGCTCGCGCCCACGAAGACCAGCGCCGCGACCGCCGTGGCGAGCCGGATCCCATTCGTCGTTGCCATTCGTCCCTCCTGAGGAGTCCTACGCGAACGACGGCGTCTGCCGTCGAACGGTGTAGGCTGCCCGGCAACAGATGTTCCCAACCGGACGTTTCCGGCGAAAGGCGTTGCGGCGCCTGGAGGATCGGGGGGGTACGAGTGGGCGTTGGGCGGCCGCGGGCGCGGGGAACGGGGAAATCCTCCCTACCTGCTAACAGTTTGTGCCGTACGGACTTGGCGGTAGCGGGCTATCGGCGGCCGAACGGGATGCGGGTGAAGACGCCGATCCAGACGCAGAGCGCGGCGACGGCGAGGTAGAAGAGCGCGGTGGCCTCGTCGCCGATGAGGGCGCGGAGCCAGCGTGCCCTGGGGTGCTCCCAGAACCAGGCGGGGCGGCTGAGGGTGGCGAGGCCGAGGCCGGCGCCGAGGCCGGTGTAGAGGACGCGGTCGCGGGGGAGCCCGGTGACCGCGGCGAACAGGAAGAGGCCGGCGACGACCGCGAGCGTGATGACGAGGGTGAGGATCCTCGAGGCGGGGGCGGCGTCGCGGTCGTCGCGCATGTTCGGGGTCTCCGGGTGGATCGCCGGGCCGGCCGTCAGGCCGCGGTGAGGATGAGCGGCGCGCCGGGGCCGACCACGAGGGTGTGCTCGAAGTGGGCGGCGAGGCCGCCGTCGGCGCTGCGGATGGTCCAGCCGTCGCGGGAGAGGCGGGTGCGCTCGGTGGAGGTGGCGATGATCGGCTCGAGGGCGAGCACGAGGCCGTCGGAGAGGATGGTTCGGTCGCGCGGGTCGTAGTAGTTGAGGACGCTGGGCGGCTCGTGGATGGAGCGGCCGATGCCGTGGCCGCAGAGGTCGCGGAGCACGCGGAAGCCTCGGCCGCGGACCTCGCGCTCGACGGCGCGGCCGACCTCGCGGAGCGGGGTGCCGGCGCGGGCGACGTCGGCGCCGCGCCAGAACGCGGCCTCGGCGGCCTCGACGAGCCGGGTGGCGCGGAGCGAGACGGGCGGGACGGGGATGGTCACGGCGGCGTCGGCGAAGTAGCCGTCCAGCTCGGCGGTGACGTCGAGGGTGACGAGGTCGCCGGGGCGGAGCTGGCGGGGGCCGGGGACGCCGTGGACGGCCTCGTCGTTCACGCTGATGCAGATGGTGCCGGGGAAGTCGTAGACGAGGCGGGGCGCGGAGCGGGCGCCGCGCCGGGCGAGCGTCTCGGCGGCGAGCGCGTCGAGCTCGGCGGTGGTGACGCCGGGTCGGACGAGCGGGCGCAGCACGCGGAGCGTCTCGGCGACGGCGGCGCCGGCCGCCTCCATCCCGCGCAGGTCGTCCTCGGTCTCGATCGACATCGGCGCCTCGCTCTCAGCTCCCCGCGCCCGCGCCGGCGGGCCGGACCACCTCCTCGGGCGCGACCAGCTCGACGTCGACGACGTCGCAGACGGGGCGGTAGCCGAGGGCGGTGTAGATCCGGTTCGACGTCGGATTGCCGAGGTCGGTGAACAGGAACGCGAACCGGTAGCCGGCGGCCAGGATGCGCGCGGTCACGTCGGCGACGAGCGCGGTGGCGTAGCCGCGGCCGCGGCGCTCGGGCGGCGTGTAGACGAAGGCGACGCGGACGCCGTTCGGCGTGCGGCCGACGCGCGCCGCCATGCTGGCCGGGCCGTCGTGCTCCCAGACGAAGAGGTCGCCGGACTCGAGGTAGCGGGCGGCGACGTCCTCGGCGTGGGGGACCGGCACGCGCGCCTCCTCGGCGAACGCAGCGAACCAGCGGCCGAGGGTCGGCAGGTCGCTGGCGGCGGCCGCTCGCGCGCGCCCCGGCGGCACGGCGGCGGGCGGCGTCAGCGCGTGCAACCGGTAGATCCGCTGGCGCATCCCGCGCCGCGCACGCAGGCCGCGCGGCGGCCCCCACTCGTCGGCGAAGCGGAGCGCCTCCGGCTCGGGGCCGAGCACGCCGGGGACGGCGTCGTACGCGGCGGCGACGTCGTCGGCGAGCGCCGGCGCGGCGCCGAGCGGCATCCGCGTGAGCGCGAGCTTGTGCGGCGGGGTGCGGAACGCGCAGCCGGCGACCTTGCCGTCGTGCTCGACGGTCGCGAAGTAGGCGTCGCCGGCCGGCTCGAGCTCGCCGCGCGCGACCGCGTAGGCGACCGAGAGCACGAGATTGTTCGCCGCCTCCGCGCGCAGGAGCCAGGGCTCGGCGCGCCGGAGGAAGTGTTGGGCGGTGGCGAAGCGCCGGATCCGGATCGCCATGGGCGCATCCCGGGTGTGGATCGTCGTGAACATCGGCGCGCGACGGCCGCCGGGCGCCCGCCGTCACGCCGGCCGCACGCCGACCTCGTCGAGGTGCAGCAGCAGGTCGGCCGGGTCCTGGTAGACGCGGTAGGCGCCCGCGGTCTCCAGCTCCTCCTGGCCGTAGCCGCCACAGAGGAGGCCGACGCCGAGCGCGCGGGCGCGGCGCGCGGCGAGCAGATCCCAGACACTGTCGCCCACCACGGTGACGTCGGCGGCGGCCATGCCGAGCCTCTCGGCGGCGGCGATGAACAGGTCCGGGTCCGGCTTCGCGCGGCGGACCTGGTCGCGCGTGACGATCCGCGGGCCGGTCGGATCGACGCCGAGCAGCTCCAGCGTGGCGCGCGCGGTGTCGATGTGGCCGCTCGTCGCGATCGCCCAGGGGACGCGGGCCTCGTCGAGGTACGCCAGCAGCTCGCGCGCGCCGGGGAGCGCGCGGACCTGCGAGGCCATGCGCGCGTACGCCGCGGCGTGCGAGGCCTGGATGCGCCGCACCCACTCGTCCGTCACCGTGCCGCCAATCTCGCGGAGCAGCGCGTTCACGAACAACCCGCCGCTCATCCCGATCCGGCGGTGGATGCGCCAGACGGCGAGTTCGATGCCGGCTTCCTCGAGCGCCTCGCGCCACGCGAGGACGTGCTGGTAGACGCTGTCGACGAGCGTCCCGTCGAGGTCGAACACGAACGCCGGCACGCTGCTCATCGGATGCCCCCGGGCTCTCGGTCCCCGCACCGCCCCCCTC
>JADGGV010000430.1 GCA_019689775.1 Gemmatimonadota bacterium | reverse complement strand
ATGATCCTGGCGGCGTGTGACGGCCGTGAGGGGTCGCCGGGCGACTTCCGCGACTACCGTCTGCGCCTCCCCGCGTTGTAGGAGGACACGTCATCTTGCTGCTCTGGGGACATCCAGTTTTACGCACCCGCCGTTGACGAATTCGTCGTAAATGGCAGCCTTCGCGCGGGACCCTCTTGGCGCGGAGGCACGGGCGTGAAACTGACGAAGGAGCCGATCATGGTGGCAGAAGGCATGATCGGCCGCGGGAGCTCCGTGCGTGCCGTTGCTCGGCAGCTTGGCGTCACCGAAGGGGCGCTGCGCTACCGGCTGCGCGAGCGGGCTCGGGGCGATCGGGTCGATGGACGGGCGCTTGGTCGACGGCTACGAGGCGGCGATCCACGGCATCCTCGAGCAGCTCGGCGACGGCCGTCTGAGGGGCGAGGGTCGCCCTGCGCAGGCGCGGCAGGTCTACGAGATCCTCCGGCGCGACTACGGCTTCTCCGGCAGCTACAAGAGCGTGGTGCGGCATCTGGCCCGCCGCTACGGCACGCCGCCGCTGCGGGCGCTCCGGCGCGTAGAAACGCCGCCCGGCGTGCAGGCCCAGCACGACGGGTTCGAGGTGGAGACGACCGTGGCAGGCGAGCGCGTGCGCCTGCCGGTGCGGGTGGGGACGCTCTCGCACAGCCGGGCGCGCTTTGCCTGGGTGAGCCGGAGCGCCGATCAACTGGCCTGGCAGACGGGGCATCTGGAGCTCTTCCGTCGCTACGGTGGCGTCCCCCTCTGGGTCCGAATCGACAACCTGAAGACGGGCGTCGCCCGGGGCGCCGGACCGACCGCGGTGCTGAACCGCGCCTACCAGCGCTTTGCGCGCGAGCTGGGTTTCGAGGTCGACCCGTGCCGCGCCCGGATGGGGCAGGACAAGGGCAAGGCCGAGCGCAGTGTGCGGATCTTCCGCGACCATTTCGGCGACCTTGTCGGCCAGGGGTGGTCGGAGCTGGCCCCCTTCCAGGCGGCGCTGGATGAGCGGGCGATCACGCTGCTCGGCCGCCTCACGTGCCCGGTCACCGGGACGAGCGTGGAAGAGGCGCTCCGGGCCGAGCGGCGGCATCTGCAGCCGCTCAGGCGGATCGACGAGCCCTTCGATGTGATCGTGAGCCGACGGGTCAGCCTCGACTGCCTCATCAGCTTCGAGGGACGCCGCTACAGCGTCCCCTTCGCCTGGGTCGGCCGAGAGGTCGAGGTGCTGGGCACGCATGGTCAGGTCGTCATCCGGGCCGGCGGCGAGGAGATCGCGCGGCATCCGCGGCGCACCGAGGCGCTGCTCGTCCTGGATCCCAGCCACTTCGAGGGCGAGAGCACGGAACGCGTGCTTGCGCCAACACCGCTGGGTCGGCGAGCGCGGCTGCAACTGGCCGGTCTCTCGTCCGCTTCGCGCCACACGCTCGACCTGCTGCCGGCGGTCGACGCCGTGGCACGCCCGATCGACGCCTACGTGCAGTTCCTGGAGGCGCTCCGGTGAGCGCGCGGACGAAGCTCGACCTGGACGCGACCGCCGAGCGCTGCACCGCACTCGGGCTCCTCCATACGGCCGACGCCCTCCCCGAGCTGGTCGAGGAGGCGAGCCGGGAGAACCTCTCGCCGCTCGGCTTCTTCCACCGGGTCTTGGAGCGCGAGATCGAGCGCAAGACCGAACGACGGGTGGCCACCAGCCTCAAGCTCAGCGGGCTGCCCACGGGCAAGACGCTCGAGGGTTTCGACTGGACGTTCCAGCCGCGCGCAGACCGCACCAAGCTCGAGAGGCTGGCCACCTGCGCGTTTGTGCGCGCCCGCGAGAACGTCCTCTTCCTGGGTCCGCCCGGAGTCGGAAAATCGCACCTGGCCGTCTCGCTCGGGGTCAAGGCGGTCAAGAACGGCTTCAGTGTCACCCATTTCGTCCTCGACGACCTCATGCACGCGCTCCGGGCCGATGCGGCCATACCCCCGGCGCGCCTCAAGGCCAAGCGGTACCTGAACAGCGCGCTCCTGATCGTCGACGAGGTGAGCTTTCGGCCGCTCGACCGGCACGAGGCCAACCTCTTCTTCCGCCTGATCAGTGCCCGCTACGAGAAGGGCTCGGTTGTGCTCACCGCCAACAAGCACGTGCGGGACTGGCCGGAGATCTTCGCCGGCGATGAGATCCTGACGACGGCCATCCTCGACCGGCTGCTCCACCACGTGCACCTCGTCCACATCGACGGGCGTAGCTACCGCCTGCGCGAGCTGGACGGGCTACTCCAACCCCCGGCCGCGGCCACTTCACCCCCGCCGCAGAGAGGAGGAGAAATCACCAAATCCTGAGGACGGGGGTGCGTAAAATTGGGTGTCCCCCAACTGCGCAAATCTGGGTGTCCCTGGATATCGCGGAGGCCACGTCGTCGCGCGGCGAGGAGCTGAGGCACGCGATGGAGCGCGGGGCCGCGCCGATCTTCGTCGTCTTCTTCGCCCTCTCCGGCGCCGTCATCGACATCGCGGCTGTCGCGCCGCTGCTGCCGCTCATCCTCCCGATCGCGCTGGTCCGCGCCGCCGGGTTCTGGGCGGGGACCCGCATCGGCGCGGCATGGGCCGGCGTGTCCGGCCCGGAGCGGAAGCTCGCGTGGATGGGATTGGTGTCGCAGGCCGGGGTCGCCATCGGCCTCGCCGCCATCCTCGCCGAGGCGTACCCCGGCCGCGGAGTCTACCTCCAGGGCATGCTGCTCGCGCTCATCGCCGTCAACCAGACCGTCGGCCCCATCCTGTTCCGGCGTGCACTGAGCAAGGGCGGCGAGCTGGCGCCGGAGAACGGCGCGCCCGAGCCGGCGCCGGCGTCTGCAGCCGCCGCCGTCGCTGGAGAGCCAGTCTGATTCGGCTGCGGCAGCGGCGGCAGCGGCGCGCTTCATTCAGCGCGGCGGCCTGGGACGTCATGACCCCCGTTCCGTGGAGTCGTCGGGCTCCTTCTCGTCTTCGTGGTGGGGATACGACGCTGGCTCGTCCGGCGACGCGGCGTCACGAGCCAGCATCGCCTCGAGCGCGGCGAGCTCGGCCTCGAGCGCCTCGGAGCGGCGGTTCGGCGAGCCGGCCTCGCGCGGCGGCTCGCCGGAATGTGCGTCGCGGCCGCGCGGTGCGTTCGCCTGCTGCTCCGGCACCTGGGGTTCCTGCATTGGTCCTCCGCTATCGCTCGATTGGCGTCTGTCGTCCGCCGGTCGACGGAAGCGGTGCGCGCCGGCGCGTCGTCGGGTGTCTCACGCGGCGCGTGTGCACACGCGTATGCGTTCGATGCGCCCGCAGGCGGAGCGCCCCCGCGCCCTTGCGGGGCGGAGGGCGCTCCGGTCCGGCGCCTACTTCTCGAAGCGCCTACTTCTCGAAGTGGAAGACCGCGGTGCGCGTGATCCCCTCGCCCAGGTCCAGCTCAAGCATCTTGCAGGACTTGGCGTACTCCTTCGGCGTCTTCCAGTTGAAGTGGTATTCGCCCTTGCCCTTGTTCTGGAGCCCCGAGTTGCCCGGCGCCGACTCCTCGGCCAGGTCGGCGGTCGCGCCGAGCGAGCAGGCCAGGTCCGTCACCGTCACCCGCACACCGCCCAGGTTCGTGACCGGCGTGCCGTTCGCGTCCAGCAAGCGCCACTTGAGCGGCACGTTCTGCCCCGCCTTCACCGTGTTGGGCGCATCGTTGCTCACCGGGGCGAAGAAGCCCTCGAAGGCGTACGTGACCAGGTAGCCGGCCTCGGCCGTGGCGGTGTTGCCCGCCCGGTCCGTCGCCGTGCAACGGACGGTGTGCGGACCCACGCTGCCCGTCTCCACGCTCTCGCAGCTCGCCGACTCGACGCCCGAGAGCGCGTCCGCCGCGTTCGGGCTGGCGCTCGCCGCGCCGTTGAGCAGCACGGGCGTGGGC
>JADGGV010000429.1 GCA_019689775.1 Gemmatimonadota bacterium | reverse complement strand
CCTCGTGCCCGCGCGCCGGCCCCCGCCGGCCCCCCGGCGGCCGCGCACGGCGCCGAGTAGCGAATCGGCGCCGGCCGCGCGAACCCGCCGGCCCACTATCGCATAGACGTGCCGCCGCGGTGGTACGTTTTGTAACGAGGCGTCCGGACGGGGAGCGGATCTGACCTGGGCGACGACGTCGGCGCCGGCGTCGTCGCCGAACGCTTCCCGAAGCGGCGATCCGAATACGCCGCCCGACGCCGAGGACGGTAGGTTGACTTTCCGTGATGCTCGCACTAAAGTCGATACGACCTTCCCCACCTCGGGGTCCCACCACCCCCCCAACCGCGGTGATTCCTATGATGGACCTCCACAGAATCCTCCGCTGGACCGCCGCCGCCTCCACGATCCTCACGCTGACGCTGGCGGCATGTGCGCCCGACGACGGGGAGCGGCCCGTCTCGCCCACGGCGCCGCGCGCGCTGCTCCCCACCCTGACCTCGCTGCTGCGCTGCCCGACGTCCCAGGAGCTGTCGGTCTCCGGGACGGTGCTGCCGGATTCGGGCGGCTCGCTCGTGGTCGGGAAGTGGCGGCTCGATGTCCCGCCGGGCGCCGTCGACGAGCCCACGCAGATCACGATGCGCGTCCCCGCCGGCAACTACGTGCAGGTCGAGTTCACGGCGAACGGCGCCGAGCACCTCCAGTTCCGGCGTCCCGTCGCCGTGACGGCGTCGTACGAGCGCTGCCTGCTGCCGCCGCCCGGCACGCTCATCGTCTGGTACTGGGATCCGGCGAGCGGCCGGATCATCGAGCCGATGCCGACCTTCAACAACCTGCTGACCCGGACCGCCCGCTTCTGGACGGATCACTTCTCCGGCTTCGTCATCGCGAACTAGCCGGGGATCGGGTGGAGCGCGAGATGGAGCGCCTGTCCGCCGTGGAGGGATCGCCCTCGTCCGCCGGCGGCCTGCTGGCCGAGGCGATCCGCTACTGTCGGGCAGGCGCGTACGAGGAGGCGGTCCGGCGCCTCCTCGCCGTGCTGCACGCGCCGGGCGGCCTCACGCCCGGTGAGCGCAGCACGGCGCTCCGCCACTGCGCGGATGCGCGGCGCGGCCAGAGCCGGTGGGCCGAGAGCTTCGAGTTCGCGGCCGCCGCGCTCGCCGCCGCCGAGGAGGCCGGCGACGCCGACCTCTGGGCCGAGGCGAAGAATGCCGAGGCGGCGATCTATCACGCGCAGGGGCGCCTGGACGAGGCCGAGACCCGCTACGCCGCCGCCCTCGCCCGCGCGCCGTCCGTCCGCGTGCGCGGCATCCTGCACCAGAACCTGGGCACGCTCGCCGCGCTCCGCCGCGACTACGCGCGCGCCGAGGCGCACTTCGCCCTCTCGCTCCAGGAGTTCCGCGAGGCCGCCTACCTGCGCGGCATCATCATGGCCCAGATCAACGCCGGATGGGTGCGCAGCGAGCGCGGCGAGTCCGCGGCCGCGCTGCCGTTCCTCCTCGAGGCGCGCCGCGGTGCGCTCCAGGAGCAGGACTGGGACCTCTACGCCGACGCCTCCATCAACCTCGCCCAGGCGTACATCGGTTGCGGCAACCTCGAGGCCGCGCTCACCTCGACCATCGAGGTGCTCGGCCACTTCACGCACGGCCGCAACGTCCGCCGCCAGGCGGAGTGCTACCGCCTCCTCGGCCGCATCCACCAGCTCCAGGGCGACGCCGACGCCGCCCGCGCCATCCTCCGCCGCGGCCTCTCCCTCGCCCAGTGCGTCGGCGCCGACATCGAGGCCGCCGAGATCGAGGCGGCGCTGGCCGGGCTCTGAGACTTCCAGCCGAGGTCGCTGCTCGCGGCGCGACGACGGCGCTGGCGACGCCCACCGCCGCGCCTCACTCCGCGCGCAGCGCGACCGCCGGCGCGACGCGCGTCGCCCGGAGCGCCGGCAGCGCCGCGGCGAGGAGCGCGGCGAGCGCCAGGAGCAGCGCCGAGGCGAGCAGCGTCGCCGGGTCCGACGGGCGCACGCCGTACAGCAGGCTCGCCAGCGCGCGCCTCCCCGCGAGCGAGCCGCCGAGCCCGAGGGCGACGCCGGCGCCCGCCAGCCGCCCGCCCTCTGCCAGCACCATGCGCCGCACGCGCCCCGCCTCCGCGCCGAGCGCCATGCGCACGCCGATCTCGCGCGTGCGCCGGCCCACCGCGTACGCGAGCACGCCGTAGACGCCGACCACGCCGAGCCCGAGCGCCAGCGCGGCGAACACCCCGAGGAGCAGCGCCGCGCCCCTCGGCCGGGCGACCGCGTCGGCGACGATCTCGCGCTCCGCGCGCACGTCGCTGACCGGCGTCGCCGGGTCCAGTTGCGCGACGATCGCGCGCAGGCTCGCCGCCACCGCCGCCGGCGCCGCCGCCGTGCGCAGCACCACCCGGGCGGTGCTGGTCCCGCCCTGGGAGAGCGGCACGTACAGCGCCGGCGCCCACGCCGCGCCCAGCCCGTCCCACTTCACGTCGCCCACGATCCCGACGATGGTCCGCCACGGCTCGTCCTTCCCCGGGAAGCGGATGCGCGCGCCGATCGCGCCGCCGCCGGGCCAGTAGCGCGCGGCGAGCGCGCGGCTCACGAGCACGACGGGCGGCGCGTCCTCGGCGTCCGCCGCCGTGAACGCCCGCCCCGCCACGACCGGGATGCCGAGCGCGCGGAAGTATTCCGGGTGCGCCGTCACGCGCGGGAACGCGAACGGCCACTCGCCCGTCTCCGTCGCCGGGTCGGGGCGCCCCTCGATCGAGAAGACGCTGCCGTACGCGCCCTTCCCCAGCGGCACCGCACCGGCGACGGCCGCCGCATCCACGCCCGGGAGCGCGCGCGCCCGCTCGAGCAGCGCCGCGTAGAACCGGCGGCGCGCGACGTCGTCCGGGTAGCGCGAGAGCGGCGGCGCGACCGCCGCCGAGACGACCCGCTCCACCCGGAACCCGGGATCGACCTCCAGCAGCCGCCGGAAGCTCTTGATCAGCAGCCCCGCCGCGCTCACGAGCATCGTCGCGAGCGCGACCTCGGCGACGACCAGCGCGCGCGCCAGCCGGTGCCGCGCCGCCCCGCCGCCGCGGCCATCCTCCCGCAGCGCCCCGAACGGCGACGCCGCCGACGCGCGCAGCGCGGGAACCAGCCCGAAGCCGAGCCCCGTCGCCAGCGAGAGCGCGAGAGCGAACGCGAGCACGCGCGCGTCCACGCCGATCTCCGCCGCCCGCGGCAGGTCCGCCGGGAGGTGGCCGCGAAGCACGCCGAGCGCCCCCAGCGCCAGCAGCACGCCCGCCGCCCCGCCCGCCAGCGCGATCGCCAGGCTCTCGGCCAGGAGATGACGGGCGAGCACGGCGCGCGTCGCGCCGAGCGCCGAGCGCAGCGCCAGCTCCCGCCGCCGCCCCGCCGACCGCACCAGCAGCAGGTTCGCCACATTCGCGCACGCCACGAGCAGCACCACCCCGACCGCTGCCAGCAGCACCAGCAGCAGCGGCCGGACCTCGCCCACCGTCGCCTCGAGCAGCGGGACCACGTCCGCCTGGCTGCCGTACGTCGCCGGCATCTTCCACGGGAACAGCTCCCGCATCCCCGGCACCAGCCGCCGCAGCTCCGCGCGCGCCGCTTCCAGCGTCGCGCCCGGACGCAGCCGGCCGACCAGCCGGACGCCCGTCGACCAGAGCGCGATGCGGTCGCCCGTGTCCACCACCAGCGGCACCCACAGCTCCGCGCCCGGCGCCGGCGAGCGGAAGTCCGGCGGCATCACGCCCACGACCGTGCGCGGCTCGTCGTCCAGCTCGATGCGCATCCCCACGACCCGCGGATCGCCGCCGAAGCGCCGCTGCCACACCCCGTAGCCGAGCACGACGACCGGCTCCCCGCCCGGCCGCCCCTCCTCCGGGCGGAACCACCG
>JADGGV010000428.1 GCA_019689775.1 Gemmatimonadota bacterium | reverse complement strand
GCGATCCACCGTCCCAGCCCGGAAAACGAGCTCGCCCCCGCCGCCAGCGTTCCACCGGTACCCCCTCGCCGACGACCCCCGCCGCCGCTCCGGGCCCTTTCTCCGTGTTCTCTGTGCACTCTGTGGTTTACTGCTGTTAACGCCGTTGAGGACGCCGACGACCCCGGCGTTACCCCGGCTCGCGTTCGGATGGGAGAGCGCCGTTCTCGAGTGGAGCAGCGCCGTGCCGCGGGACCGTGGAGGCACGGCGCCGGGGCGGGGCTACTTCTTCGCGGACTTCGGAGCGCTCTTCTTCGCGGCCTTGGGAGCCGCCTTGGGCGCCGTCTTCTTCGCGGCGGAGCTGCGCGCCGCGGCGCGGGCCTGACCGGCCGCGCGGACGACGCGGGCGCTCTTCGCGGCCGGCGCCGCCGACTGCGTCTTCTTGGGAGTGGCCTTCGTGGCTGCCTTGGGCGCCGCAGGCTTCGCCGCCTTCGCGGTCGGCGCGGCCTTCGCCGTCTTCGGGGCGGGCTTCGCCGCCTTCGCGGGCGTCGCGGCCTTCGTCGCCTTCGGGGCGGACGAGGCAGCCTTCGGGGCGGGCTTCGCGGCCTTCGAGGCCGACGTCGCGGCCTTCGGGGCCGACTTGCGGGCCGAGGCCTCGGCCGGCGTGGACTTCTTCGCGGTGGAGCGGCTGGCCGGCTTTCGTTTGGCCGGGGCAGCCTTCTTGGTGGTGGACTGCGGACTCATGGTTGGGCCTCCGTCATCAGAGGTGGAGTGCGTCCCGCGCGCCAAGTATAGGGGCTACGTTGCGGGAACGCCACAATTTTCTTTTCGGGTCGAGCGCGGAAGTCTCGGGCCGGCGCGGCGGACGGCCCGAAGGGGGCGACCCGGACGGGGGGCTTCAGGCGCTTTGACGGACCTTGAGGCGACGGTCCAGGTGCTCGAGCGGACGGGCGCGGCGGCGGCCGGGACAACCGCCGAAGTGCAAGGACGGAGCGACGCTCCACGGCCGCGGCGGGCGCGACTCGGCGGCGCGACGCGTACAGACGTCGTAAGTCGGTTCATGGTTGGAGGTGACATCGTGATCCCGCAGGCGTCAATCATGGATAGCCAGGATCCTTTCGCGGGTCGCGACTATGCCGCGGGCGTCGCGCCGGCATCCCGACCGTCACGGCCCTCGTGTGTCGCCGCGTTCGTCGCCCTACATTAGAGGCGCTTCCCAAGCGGGGCGTCCCGCCCCCGCGCCGCCGGCACGGCGCCGACGGCCGATGTCACCTCTCCCGATGAGCCCAATGGAGACGCTGCTGACGGACCTGCGCTTCGCGCTGCGGCAGCTCGGCCGCAGCCGCGGCTTCACGCTCGTGGTGCTGGCGATGCTGGCGGTCGGGATCGGCGCGAACACGACGGTGTTCAGCGTCGTGAACGCACTGCTGCTGCGGCCGCTGCCGTACCCGCAGTCGGAGCGGCTGGTGCAGGTGTCGGGCGCGTACGAGGGGCGGGGCGACAACTTCTCGGTGTCGTACCCGAACGCGGTGGACTGGGGGGCGGCGCCGTCGCTCGAGGGGCTGGGGATGCTGCTGGAGGAGGACTACTCGCTGCGCGGCGGGGATCGGCCGGAGCGGGTGCGCAGCGCGGCGGTGTCGGCGAACCTGTTCCGGGTGCTGGGCGTCTCACCGGTGCTGGGGCGTGGCTTCACGGCGGCGGAGGACGCTCCGGGCGGCGAGCGGGTGGCGGTGCTCGGGTACGGGCTGTGGCAGCGTCGCTTCGGGGGCGATCCCGCGGTCCTCGGGCGGACGGTGATGCTGAGCGGGCGGCCGTACACGGTGGTCGGGGTGATGCCGCGGGGCTTCGCGTTCCCGGACCCGGACCGCGAGGTGTACACGCCGCTGCGGGCGAGCGCGACGACGTGGCCGCGCTCGGACGGCGGGCTGATGGCGGTAGCGCGGCTGAAGCCGGGCGTGACGCTGGAACGGGCGCAGGCGGAGCTGGATGCGATCTCGCGTCGCCTGGCGGCGGCGTACCCGGCGACGAACGCGGACCTGACGGGGAAGCTCAAGCCGCTGCGGGAGGGGCTGTACGGCGGCGCGGAGGTCTCGACGATCCTGCTCACGCTGCTCGCGGCGGTGGCGCTGGTGCTGCTGATCGCGTGCGCGAACGTGGCCAACCTGCTGCTGGCGCGGGGCGCGGCGCGGGAGCGCGAGATCGCGGTGCGGACGGCGCTGGGCGCGGGCCGGGGCCGGCTGTTACGGCTGCTGCTGACGGAGAGCCTGGTGCTGGCGCTCGTGGGCGGCGCGCTCGGCGTGGGGCTGGCGCTGCTCGGCACGCGGCTGTTCGCTGCGGCGATCCCGGCGGAGTTCGGGCTGCCGCGGGAGTTCCGGATCGACGGCGTGGTGCTGGCGTTCACGCTGGGCGTGTCGCTGTTGACGGGGGTGCTGTTCGGGCTGCTGCCGACGCTGCGCGCGTCGCGGACGGAGTTGACGAGCACGCTGCGCGAGGGCGGGCGCGGCGCGAGCGCGGGCGTGCGACGCGGGCGGCTGCGTGCGCTCCTCGTCGTCTCCGAGGTGACGCTGGCGGTCGTGCTGCTGGTGTCGGCGGGGCTGATGGTGCGGAGCCTGACTCGGCTGCTGGCGACGGATCCGGGCTTCGACACGCGCGGCACGCTGACGCTGCGGGTGGCGCTGGACGCGCGCTATGCGACGCGGGAGCAGACGCTGGGATTCCAGCGGCAGGTGCTCGAGCGGCTGCGGGCGCTGCCGGGCGCGGCGGCAGCGGGCGCCGTCGACTGGGTCCCGCTGGGCGGGACGAACAACTTCAACGACTTCCGGATCGAGGGGCGCGCGCCGGGGCCGCGGCCGGAGAACGCCGGCTTCGTCGTGATCACGCCGGGCTACCTGGAGGCGATGGCGATCCCGCTGGTACGCGGGCGCGCGTTCGACGAGCGCGACACGCGCGCGGCGCCGGGCGTCGTGCTCGTGAACCAGACGTTCGCGAGGAAGTACTGGCCGGACGAGAACCCGCTCGGGAAGCGCATCGTGCTCGCGTTCGAGGAGTCGGACACGGCGAGCTACGCGCGCATGGTCGTCGGCGTGGTGCGCGACAGCCGCTACGCCGGGCTCGACCAGCCGCCGCGCCCGGAGATGTACGTGCCGTTCGCGCAGCTCCCGTACAACAACACGGCCATGACGCTGGTGGTGCGGACGATGCGCGACCCGGCGCCGCTCACGGCCGCGGCGCAGCAGGCGGTGTGGGCGGTGGATGCGGCGCAGCCGGTCTACGACATCCACACCATGGCGGAGCGGGTGCACCGGAGCGTGGGTGTCGTGATCGCGCGGGTGCTCGCCGTCGCGCTGGCGGTCTTCGGCGCCGTCGCGCTGGCGCTCGCGGCGATCGGGCTGTACGGCGTCGTCTCGTACGGCGTGGCGCAGCGGACGCACGAGATCGGCGTGCGCACGGCGCTCGGCGCGACGCGCGGCGACGTCGTGCGACTGGTGCTCCAGCAGGGACTCGCGCCGGTGGCGCTCGGGATCCTGACCGGGGTGACGGGCGCGGCCGAGCTGACGCGGCTGCTCCGGTCGCTCCTGCACGGCGTGAGCCCGAACGATCCGGTCACGTTCGTGGCGGTGCCGGTCGTGCTCGGCGCCGTCGCGCTCCTGGCGACGTGGCTCCCGGCGCGGCGGGCGGCGGGGGTGGAGCCGGTCGTGGCGCTATATGACTACTAACGGCAATTTAACCACAGAGCGCACAGAGGGCGCAGAGATCGTGAGGGCGCAGAGATATTGGAGGACGACGCGAGCCGGGGGGGGAGAGGTTACCGGCGGTTGAATGAATTCTTGAGGTTTGATACGGGCCGCGCCGGCGCCGACGCCGCGAAAGAAACGGAATAGGCCCACCGGTGATCCGCGTGTCACCGGTGGACCCTCTCCCCCCCGACGAC
>JADGGV010000427.1 GCA_019689775.1 Gemmatimonadota bacterium | reverse complement strand
CCCCGCCACCCCGCCATCCCGCGCCACACGCACCCGATACTCCGCCGCGAGGTCTGTCACCACCTCGTCCCGCTCCGCGTACGGCAGCCGCCGCCGCAGCAGCGCCAGCCGCGGCCGTCCGCTCCGTGGGGGTTCGTCCATCGCCTCGCTCTCCTGGCCCGGATCCGCAGCGCCGCGTCGATTCTACATTGTAGAGAACAGCGCCGGCAACACCGATCGTCACCGCGCCGCGGCCGTTCGACACACGACGGCGACACCGGGTACCTCCAGAAGGTGCGCGCCCAGCGCGATGCGGGCGGCCGCCGGGGCCTCTCCTGTCACGCGAGCAGCGCCGAGGAAACCGGCAAGCTGCGGAGCAGGGCGCCCGAAGCCGGCCGGGGAACGGCGCTACGCCGCGACCGCTCTGACGCCGGCGCTACCTCCCCGCCTTGTGGTTCGCGCACGTCGCCTTCGGGTTGAACGGCGCGAACTCACCGGTGGGGTTCGGCCGGTACAGCCACATGTGCAGCTCGTAGTGTGGCTCGAAGCCGTGCGCCTCGTCGACGGGCGTCAGCGGGTTGTCGACCAGGTGGTAGTACTGGTTCCCCATGAACTCGGGCGGCGCGGTGTGCCCCGCCTCCTTCCAGGCCTTTTCCCAGACCAGGTTCTCGACGGCGACGAGCTGGAGCGAGCCATCCGGTTGCGGCTCGTAGACGAGCACGCCGGGCGTCAGGAAGTCGGTGTGCGTGCCCTTCCCGGACACGCGGGCGTTGGGCGCGGGTGGGTTGAGGCCGAGCCGGTCGGGCCGGAAGTAGTGGAGGCCCATCGCGCCGAGCTGCTTCGGCTGCCCCTCCGTCGCGGCCGTCACGCACATGTTCATGGGATCGCGCACGAAGCCGTCCTTCAGGGCGGCGTTGACGTCGCGGTACGTCTCGGTCGCCGCGCGGATCTGCGCGAGCGTGGGCGTCCTCGATGCGGGCGCCGTCTTCTGCTGGGCGGCGACCGCTGCGGGGAAGAGGAGCAGGCCGAGGGCGAGGTGCGTCGCGACCCAGCTGGGGGACGTCATGGGAGCCTCCTGCGGAACGGGACCCGTGGCCCGGGCGCGGGGTGCGCCCGGGCGGCGACGGCGGTGCGGCGTGAATTGGGGTCGATTCGTGGCCCGTGGGATGGCAGCAGGGAATTACCGGTGGGCGGTCGCGGGTGTCAAGAGTCTTGTGCCGCCGCGGGCTCGGATGCCCCCGGGCACGCGAGCCGTCCGTCGTACGCGATCGGCTCGGGCGGGCCCCTCGCGGTTCCGCGTACCTCGGCTTCGTGGGGCGCGCGGTGGATCGCGGGCGCGCGTCGTCGCCTCGACGAGCGGCCCGACGCGCGCCTACCGCGCCGGCTCGAGCGTGCGCCTCGCTTTCGTGCGGCAGGTGTCGCGCCGATACTATCTTGCAGCGTGCGGCCGCGCCGCCGGCCGGCGGAACCGGTGGCGCCACCGTGCGTATCACCGGAGTCGACCCCGTGGCAGTCCTGAAGCCCCTCACGCCCATGAACGCACGTTTCCGGCGCCGAACGCCCGGTGCGGGCCGCCTCCTGCGGCTCGCGGCGGCGTGCGCCGTTCCCGTCGCTCTCGCCACCTGCTCGGAGCCGAGCGAGCAGACGATCGCCTACAGCCGGCTCAAGGAGCGCATCGCCGCCGGCCAGGTGCGCGAGGTCCGCCTCTCGGACTATCAGGTCCAGGCGACGTCGACGACGGCCGCGCGCAAGGCGGGCGCGCCGGAGCGCTGGGTCGCCACGCGTGTCCCCGGCGACGACCAGCTCGTCTCGCTCCTCGAGGCGAAGCATGTGCAGTACGACGGCTTCGGCGGCGGCGCGCCGCGCCCGAACCCGGTGGCCGTGCTCGTGCTCCTGATCGTGGGCGCTGGGATCCTGGTGGCCGCCTGGCGCATGCGACGGAACTCGGTGCGCGGCGTCTCGCCCGTCGGCCGCATGCGCGTGAAGGACAGCCACGGCGCGAGCGAGACGTCGTTCGACGACGTCGCCGGCGTGGACGAGGCGAAGGAGGAGCTCGAGGAGATCGTGCACTTCCTGCGCACGCCGGAGAAGTTCGCGCGGCTGGGCGCGCGCGTGCCGCGCGGCGTGCTGCTCGTGGGCCCGCCCGGGACCGGCAAGACGCTCCTCGCCAAGGCGGTCGCCGGCGAGGCGGGCGTGCCGTTCTTCTCGATCAGCGGCGCGGAGTTCGTCGAGGTCTACGTCGGCGTCGGCGCCTCCCGCGTGCGCAAGCTGTTCCAGCAGGCCCGCGCCAAGGGGCGCGCGATCATCTTCATCGACGAGCTGGACGCGATCGGCAAGACCCGGAGCAACTCGCTCACCGGCGCGAACGACGAGCGCGAGCAGACGCTGAACCAGCTCCTCGTCGAGATGGATGGCTTCGACCCCCGGAGCGGCATCATCGTCATGGCGGCGACGAACCGGCCCGAGATCCTCGACCCGGCGTTGCTGCGCCCCGGCCGCTTCGACCGCCAGGTCCTCGTCGACCGCCCCGACCCGATCGGCCGCGAGGCGATCCTCCGCGTCCACGCCCGCAACGTCCGCCTCGACGACGACGTCGACCTCGCCCACATCGCGCAGCGCACGCCCGGCTTCGTCGGCGCCGACCTCGCCAACGTGCTCAACGAGGCCGCGCTCCTCGCCGCCCGCGCCGACAAGCCCGCCGTCGGGATGGAAGAACTCGACGCCGCCATCGACCGCGTCGTCGCCGGCCTCGAGAAGAAGAACCGGCTCGTCAACGAGAAGGAGCGGCGCATCGTCGCCTGGCACGAGGCCGGCCACGCCCTCGTCGCCGAGAGCGTCCCGACCGCCGAGCCCGTGAAGAAGGTCTCCATCATCCCCCGCGGCGCCGCCGCGCTCGGCTACACCCAGCAGCTCGCCGAGGATCGCCTCCTCATGCAGGAGGACGAACTGCTCGACCGCCTCGCCGTCCTCCTCGGCGGCCGCGCCGCCGAGCACATCGCCTTCGGCAAGCTGTCCACCGGCGCCAGCAACGACCTCGAGCGCGCCACCAGCCTCGCCCGCCGCATGGTCTGCGAGTTCGGCATGTCCGCCCGCGTCGGGCCGATCTCCATCGCCACGCCCGCCGCAGGGCGCGCCCGCGGCGAGTCCGAACCCTGGAGCGACGAGACCGCCGCCCGCGTCGAGCGCGAGGTCCAGCAGATCCTGGCCGCCGCGTTCGACCGCGCCGTCGCCATCCTCGAGACGCAGCGCGCGTCCCTCGACGCCGTCGCCGAGCGCCTCCTCGAGTTCGGCAGCCTCCACCGCGAGGAGCTGCTCCGCGCCATGAACGCGGCGACGCCGGCCTGACCGCGAGGCGGCGCGCCGGGCGGTCCCGGGCGGCGCCGGCACCCGGGGCGCCGCCCGCGTCGCCGGCTTGACACATCAATGTTCGTTGATGTATCATGCGGCCATGACGACGACCGAAACGAACATCGGCCAGGTGGCGCGGTGGTTCCATGCGCTCTCGGACGAGACCCGGCTCCGCGTCGTCGAGCTGCTCGCGGGCGGGGAGCGGTGCGTCTGCGAGCTCCAGGAGGCGGTCGCCGCGGCGCAGTCGCGGCTGTCGTTCCACCTGCGGGTGCTGCGGGAGGCGGGGCTCGTCGTCGACCGCCGGCAGGGGCGCTGGAACTATTACTCGCTGCGGCCGGAGGTGCTGGAGGAGATGGCGGCGTACCTCCGGGAGCGGAAGCCGGCCGACGGCGCGTGCGCTGCGTGCGGCCGCGGCGCCGGCGCGCAGGGCGAGTGCTGCGACTGAGCGATTTTTGGGGCCCGATTCATCAACTGTTCTTGCTGGGAGCGGACGCCATGGGTGAGGATCTGCGGGAGGTCGTGCGGGAGCGGTACGCGCAGGCGGCGCGCCGGGTGGGGGGCGGGGAGACGGGATCGTGCTGCGG
>JADGGV010000426.1 GCA_019689775.1 Gemmatimonadota bacterium | reverse complement strand
GGCCGGCGCCGGCCGACGCCCCGGGGTGTCGGATCCCCTGGGTCGGGGGATCCGGGCAGGAAGCGAGCGACTGCGAGGACGGCCAGAGCTTCGTCGCACCGAGCGCGCGCCGCCTTCCCCGGCGGCGTGCCGCACGCGGCGCGCACCGCCGGAGCCAGCCGCCCGGGAGCGCCGCCGCGACGGCGAGCGCCCCCGGGCGCGCTCATCGCCTCGTCGCCTTGCGGCTCAGCGGGGCGAACCACCGTCCGGGGCGGGCCCGGACGCCTGAGGCGACCGGAACACGATCGGAAGCTGGATCCAGACCGCCACCGGGCGACCGTCGTTCTCCGCCGGCGTGAAGCGCATCGCGCCGGCGACGCGGAGCGCCGCCGCATCGAGCGCCTCGTGCCCGCTCGCCTTGGAGATGCGGGTGTCGGCCACACGTCCGGCCTCGTCCACCTTCACCCAGACGATCACGTTGCCGCCCACGCCGGCGTTCCGCGGCTTCGGCGGATACGACGCCACGAGCAGCGCGACGGTCTCCTCCCGGTTCAGGAGTTCCGGCTTCTTCGTGTAGCGCGTGAACGAGGGGACCTCCGCGCCCGCTGCCGACACGTCCGCGGCGGGGCCCGCCACGCGCGGCCGGCCCGCCACCGGCTCGGAACCGGGGAGCACCTGCGCCGCCAGCGGCACCACGACCGAGCCACCCAGCGCGCCCACCCACACCCACCGCCCGGGACGCCCGTACAGCCGCAACCCGTACTCCGCCAGCCACGCCGCCGCGCCCAGCACCAGCGAGACGGCGCCCGCGTACACCAGCCACGCCGTGATCATCGCTCCTCCGCCGTCCCGAGCCGCTCGTCCAGCAACCGCCGCATCCGCTCCAGCTCCTCCCGCGTCAGCCCACGGTCCGACACCAGTTGCGTCAGCAGCAGCTCCGGCGAGCCCCGGAACAGCTTCCGCGTGAGCCGCCGCAGCGCGCTCTCCCCCGCCGCGTCCCGCGCCACCCGCGGGTAGTACCGGTACGCCTTCCCCTCCGCCTCGTGGCCGACGTACCCCTTCTCCTCCAACGTCCGCAGCACCGTCAGCACCGTGGTGTAGGCGAGCGGGTCGGCCAGCCGCTCGCGCACCTCGGCCACGGTCGCCGGCCCGTGCTCCCAGAGCACGGCCATGACGTCGAGCTCCCGATCGGTGAACGCAATGTCCACGGTCGCCTCCTACTAGAGTTATAGTAGATGATGGCCGGCGGGCGCGGCGCCGTCAACGAGTTCGTTAGTAGATCGGCCGTACACCCCGGCGCGCACACACAACCCTGGCGCGAGCCGGCCGAACTTCGCATTATCGGAGATCCCGGATCGCGATCCGGGCCGGTCGACGGGGCGTGGTGCCGCCGGCCGGTGCGCGGATCGCACCTCCCGCTCGGTTCGAGCTACGCCTCCCGGAAAACTCCGCGAGCGTTGACGTCCGATGAAGGAAGAGTCCGTGCCCATGGCATCGGCGGGGTCCGTCGACGCATCCACGTTCGTCGGCGAAGCGTTCATTGCCGTCCGGCTGACGGCGGACGGCGAGGTGGCCGCGTTGGGTCCGCGCGTTCCGGACGCGTTGCGGGAGCATGCGCCGGCGCTGGTCGGGCGGCGCGTGGGGGAGCTGGTGCACCCGGACGACCGGGCGGCGTACCGGCGGGTGCTGGAGGGGGCGCTGGCGGCGCCGTTGGCGTCGGGTCGGCTGGTGGCGCGGCTGCGGCTGGGGCGGGAGTACCGGACGCTCGAGCTGACGCTGGTGCGGGTGGACGCGCCGGAGGCGCCGCTGGCGATGATGATGCGGGAGGCGGAGGCGGCGCCGGCGGAGAAGCCCGGGGCGGGGATCAACTACCAGACGCTGTTCGAGAACACGCGGGACGCGATCTACGTGTCGACGCCGGAGGGCCGGTTCCTGGAGGTGAACCAGGCGGCGGTGGAGCTGTTCGGCTACACGCGTGAGGAGCTGCTGCGGCTGAACGCGGTGGAGCTGTATGCGGAGGCGGAGGACCGGGATCGCTTCATCGAGGAGGTGGCGGCAAAGGGGTTCGTCCGGGACTTCGAGCTGCGGCTGCGGCGCAAGGATGGGGTGGAGCTGATCTGCCTGCTGACGTCGGTGGCGCAGTATGGCGAGGCGGGGCAGGTGGTGGCGTTCCAGGGGATCATCCACGACATCACGGACCGGAAGCGGGCGGAGGATCGTCTTCGGCACGCGGCGCTGCACGACGGGCTGACGCAGTTGCCGAACCGGATCCACTTCCTGGACCGGCTGCGGCGGATGATGGACCGGCTGCGGTGGCGGCCGGAGTACCGGTTCGCGGTGCTGTTCATCGACCTGGACCGGTTCAAGGTGGTGAACGACTCGCTGGGGCATCGTGCGGGCGACGAGCTGCTGATCGCGATCTCGGAGCGGCTGACGGCGTCGGTGCGTCCGGAGGACATCGTGGCGCGGCTGGGCGGCGACGAGTTTGCGATCCTGCTCGGCGATCTGGCCGGTGTGAACGACGCGATGGCGATCGCGGAGCGGGTCCGGGAGGCGATGCGGGCGCCGTTCGACATTCACGGCCGCGAGATCTACGCGACGATGAGCATCGGCATCGCGCTGAGCACGAACGGCTACGTCAGCGCGGAGGAGCTGCTGCGGGATGCCGACACGGCGATGTACGCGGCGAAGGGGCGGGGCACGGAGCAGTGCGTGATCTTCAACGAGGAGATGCACGCGCGGGCGGTGGCGCTGCTGGAGATGGAGACGGCGCTGCGGCGGGCGCTGGAGCGGGAGGAGTTCCGGCTGCTGTACCAGCCGATCGTCGCGCTGGACACGAAGCGCATCATCGGCTTCGAGGCACTGCTGCGCTGGGAGCACCCGGAGCTGGGGCTGCTGGGGCCGGACGAGTTCCTGAACGTGGCGGAGGAGACGGGGCTGATCGTGCCGATCGGCTGGTGGTCGTTGCGGGAGGCCTGCCGGGCGGCGCGGGAGTGGCGGGATGGCGCGGGCCCGGAGGCGCCGGTGGTCAGCGTGAACCTGTCGGGGCGGCAGCTCCTGATCCCGGACCTGGCCGCGCAGATCCGCCGCATCCTGGACGAGGCGGGGCTCGACGGTCGGGCGCTGCGGCTCGAGATCAGCGAGAGCGACATGGTCGAGCGGGCCGGTTCGGTGCAGCGCACGCTGCGCGAACTCCGCGCGCTCGGCGTGCGTCTGTGCATCGACGACTTCGGCACCGGCTACTCCTCGCTCAGCTACCTCCAGGAGTACGACGTCGACGTGCTGAAGATCGACGAACGCTTCACGAGCCGGCTCGGCGGGCCCGCCGAGGATGCCGAGATGATGAAGGCGATCCTGCTCATGGCGCACAGCCTGGGGCTGAGCGCGATCGCCGAAGGCGTCGAGACGAACGACCAGGTGAACGATCTGGTGCAGCTCGGCTGCGGGCTCGCGCAGGGGCACCTCTTCTCGCGGCCGGTGCGCGCGCGGGAGGTGCTGGAGCTGCTGCGGAAGACGAGCTGACCGCGGCGTGGGCGGGGAACGCGAGCGGGCCGGTGGATCGATCCACCGGCCCGCATTGCTCGTGGGTTGCGGCGACAGGGGACTGCCGGGGTGCTCGGACCGGCTCCGGAGGATCCGGTCGCCGGGTCCCGACTCCGTTGTCGTGTCATGCGGATCCGCATCACCGAATCCCGATCCGCCGGGCATGGTCTTCGACTGCGACTCTGACTGCGATTGCGCCTGCGACGGCGGGAACCGGTGGAGGCGGGACGGAGCCGACGGATGAGGGCTCAGAGCCGCCGCAGAAACGCCTCCGGCCCGTTCAGGAACGCGCGGGTGAGCCGGACGTGCCGGAGCTCCTCGTACGGCACGACGGCGGGGGGCGTCTCGTCGAAGGAGACGATCGCGGCGCCGGGGAGCGCGAGCAGGATCGGC
>JADGGV010000425.1 GCA_019689775.1 Gemmatimonadota bacterium | reverse complement strand
GACCGGCTGACGTCGGCGGACGTGGCGCGGGCGCTGGCGGCGCTGCCGGAGGAGTTCCGCGTCGTCTCGACGCTCTACTTCGTCGAGGATTTCAGTTACCAGGAGATCGCGGACGTGGTCGGCATCCCGCTGGGGACGGTGCGGTCGCGGCTGCACCGGGGGCGGCGCATGCTCCAGAAGCGGCGCTGGCGGTTGGCGGAGGACCAGGGTCTGGTGGCCGGCGAGCGGCCGGCCCGGCCGGGAGGGGAGCGATGAGCCACCTGGACCGCTACACGTGCGAGGAGATGCTGCGTCGCCTGGACGACTACGTGGACCGGGAGCTGTCGCCCGAGGAGATGGAGCGGGCGCGGCGGCACCTGGAGACGTGCGCGGCGTGCGCGGCGGAGTTCGGCTTCCAGGCGCGGATGCTGGCGGAGCTGCGCGCGAAGCTGCGGCGGATCGACGTGCCGGGCGACCTGCTGGCGCGGATCGCGGAGCGGCTGCGGGCGGTCGGTCCGCTGGAGGAGGGCGCGCCGGGGTAGCAAGCGGCGGGGTAGGGCGACGTCGCCGCGAGCGCCCGCGGCGTCGGCGCCCCCACGACGTCGGCGCGGGCGGCATCGGCGCCCACGGCGCCGGCGCCTGCGGCGTCGTCGCGCGCGGCGTCGGTGCCCGCGGCGTTGTCGCGCGCGGCGTCATCGCCCGCGGCATCGGCGCCCGCGGGGGCAAGGCCCACGGCGTTGTCGCCCGCGTCGTCGTCGCCCGCAGCCTCGGCCCCCGCGGCGTCAGGGCCCGCGGCCGCCGCCGTCGTACAGGCGCCGCAGCGCCTCGATCTCGGCGTTGGAGAGGCCGGCGCCCCGGAGGAAGGCGACCGGGAGCGCGCGGATGCCGGCGCGGAGCGTCGCGGCGTCGAGAGCGGAGGTGCCGTGGTGGACGACCGCGTCGAGGCCGCGCGCGCGGTGGAGGTCCTGGAGTCCGGTGGGGATCGTGCGGAAGAGCGTGGCGCCGGCGAGGTCGGCGCCGTCGAGGCGGGCCTCGTCGAGCTCGGCGCGGTGGAGCTGCGCGTCGCGGAGCGAGGCGCCGGCGAGGTTCGCGCCGGTGAGGTCGGCGCCCTCGAGGTCGGCGCCGGCGAGCGCGGCGTACGCGAGGCGTCGCCCGGCGAGGTCGGCGCCGGCGAGCGCGGGCGTGCGGGCGCGAAGCAGGATCTCCGACGTCGTGCGGTGGCGGATCGTCGGCATCGGGGTGGCCGGGAGCGGAAGCGGAAGCGGAAGCGAAACGGATCCGGCGGGCTTCGTATCACCCGCCCGCCGTCGGGATCCGCGAGGTGACCTTCCCCGCGGCATCCAGGAACTCGATGCTCGGCGTGCCGAGCGAATCGACGCGCAGGCGGATGCGCGGCCGGCCGTCGGGGTCGGCGAGGTTGACGACGGCGGCGCGGTCGGCGTCGCGGCCGACGTAGACGCGCGGGGCGTAGAGCGGCACGCCGTTGCGCGGCTGGCGCCAGCGCTCCAGCGCGGCGGCCCGCTCCGCCTCGGGGAGCTTCATGATCGAGTCGCGCTCGGCGACCATCTCGTTGATCGGGATCGATGCGCGGTCGCCGATCGTGAGGCCCGCGCGCCGCCGGCCGTTGCGATCGTCGTAACTCAGCACGACGATCTGGTCCTGGTCGAACTGGTCGAACGACATCCCGGTGTGCGCCTCGTACGTACCGTCCGGGTTGCGGTGGCCGCTGAACGTGAGGCCGCCGTTCTCGGTGCCCTCGTCGTTGAAGAAGATCAGGCCGGGGCGCGTGCCGCCCGGGTAGCCGAACGGCTTGCCCTTGTAGATCGGCCCGATCGAACGCGCCTTGTTCGAGATCACGAGCCGGTAGGAGCCGTCCGGCTCGACGACGTTGATCCGCTCGACGTCGATCTCGCCGAACTTCTGCCTCTGCCCCGACCGCTGGAACGCGGCCAGCGACAGCGTGCCGAGCACGAGCGTTACGATCACGGCGTAGGCCTTGAGCAGGCGCAGCTCCCGGCGGGTGCGGTCGTCCATTGCGAGGCTCCGGAGAGGCGTGGTGTGGGTGAACGGCCCGGCGGCGCGCGCGGCACGGATGTTCGCACGGCGCGCCGCCGTCGGGGCGAAGCAGGCCCGGCGGCGCGCGGGCGGTGCGGACTCCGTTCAAGCTGATCGGCCAGGGCGCCCGATGGGCCCGGCGGCGGCGCGCGTGGCGCGGACCCGCCGCGGGCGTGGTATTATAGCGCGCCGCCGGGCCTCGCGCCCGGTGCATCGCCCGACACCCCCACACGAGACAGGACCTGCCCGATGCTGCCACCGTCCCCCGCCCGGGCGTTCGCCGGCCTGGCGACGCTCGTCGCGGCCGCGGCGCTCGCCGCCCCGGCCCGCGCCCAGGCGCCGCGCTTCGAGGTGACGATCGCCGCCGCCGCGCACCCGGCGCCGCTCACCGGCCGGCTCGTCCTGGTCCTGGCCCGCGACTCGAGCCCCGAGCCGCGGCTGCTGATCTCGCCGCAGGGGCCGGAGATCGTGGGCGTCGACCTCGACTCCCTCGCCCCGGGCGCCGCCGCGGTGATCGACGGCTCGGCCGCCGCCTACCCGACGTCGCTCGCGGCGCTGCCCGCCGGCGACTACTTCGCGCAGGCCGTCGTCAACGTGTACGAGCCGGTGCGCCGCGCCGACGGCCACACGCTCTGGCTGCACATGAACGACGGCACGATCGAGCCGTTCCAGCTCGCGGCGGGGAACCTGTACAGCGTGCCGCGCCGGGTACACGTCGGCGCCGGCGACACGATCCGGCTCGTCGTCGATCGGGTGAACCCGCCCGCCGCGCGCCCGGCCGACACCGAGTGGGTGAAGCACGTGAGCATCCGCAGCGAGAAGCTGACGAGGTTCTGGGGGCGGCCGATCTACATCCACGCGACGATGCTGCTGCCGAAGGGGTACGCGGACCACCCGGACGAGCGCTACCCGACGCTCTTCGTGTTCGGGCACGGCGTGCCGTTCGGCTTCACGACGGACTCGACGCGCGTGCGCGGCCGCGGGCGGATCAACCCGGTGACCGGCCTGGAGACCGGCTACGACTTCTACCGCGCCTGGGTCTCGGATTCCTTCCCCCGCGTGATCGCCGTCACGTTCCAGCAGGCAACGCCGTACTTCCCCGACTCCTACTCGGTGAACTCCGCGAACAACGGCCCGTACGGCGATGCGCTCGTGGACGAGGTCATCCCGTTCCTGGAGAAGCGCTTCCGGATGATCGGCCAGCCGTACGCGCGCATCCTCGAGGGCGCGTCCACGAACGGCTGGCAGTCGCTCGCGCTGCTGCTGCGCTACCCGGGCGTCTTCGGCGGCGCCTGGGTGCTCCAGCCCGACCCGATCGACTTCCGCCGCTACCAGCTCGTCGACATCTACGAGGACGCCAACGCGTTCACGACGACGGTCGGCTCGCTCACGGTCGAGCGGCCGTTCCGGCGCACGACCGAGGGACAGGTCGTCTGGACCGTGCGCCAGCTCAGCGCGTTCGAGGACGTGCTCGGCTCGCACGGCCGCTCCGGCTACCAGCTCGAGGGGTGGGAGGCCGTCTACGGACCGGTCGGCCCCGACGGCTACCCGGCCCCGCTCTGGGACAAGAAGACGGGCGTGATCGACCACGACGTCGCCAACTACATGCGCGAGCAGGGATACGACCTGCGCGACTACGCCGAGCGCAACTGGGCGACGTTGGGGCCGAAGCTCGCCGGCAAGCTCCACTTCTTCTCCGGCGACGTGGATGATTTCTACCTGAACCTGGCCGTCTACCGGATGGAGGACTTCCTCCGGTCCACGACGAACCCGCGGTCGGATGCCGAGTTCACGTACGGCCGGCCGATGAAGGGGCACGGCTGGCACGCGTTCACCTGGGCGGAGTTCGTGCGCCGGGCGGTCGCGGGCATGCGGGGTGGGGATC
>JADGGV010000424.1 GCA_019689775.1 Gemmatimonadota bacterium | reverse complement strand
GGAGCAGCCCCCAGCGGGGGGCGGACGGGGTCGCGGCCGACGGAATGTCGGGACCGCGTCGTGCGGCGACGTCGGCGCTGCTCATGACGCTCGCGTCAAGGGATCGCGGGTGATTGAAGATCCGATGTGAGAAGGCGGGCTCGCGGTCCCGACCGGCTGGCCTCGCCGCGGAGCTGCGGGGCAGGTCGAGCCCGAGGCCTGCGGCCCATAATCAGCCGAAGGAAGTCGCGAATCAATCCAACAGGCCCCGTCGCTCGTCATAGCACTGTAATCGTTGTGAAATTTCGGCAAGATCCTGACCTATGGTCTTCTGTACGCCACCTTCGCTACAAGGTAGCAGCCTTCCCGAGTTCGCCTAGAGGAATAACACGAAGGTCGTGTCGGCGCACGAGGATCCACGCTCGATCATCGGCGTGGAGCTGGGCGAAGCCTTGTCACGTTCGTGCGTTGCGCCAGAAAGCCGGTTACGAGGCCTGGGGCACAGACCCCATACCCCACCCGGCACGGAGCATCACAAGGTGCCAAGGAGGTGTCGCAACGCAAACCGGGCGAGCGCGCCTCGGAAAACCCAACGCTGGAACGTGATTACCCCCACCGAGTCACGTGACTGGAACCATGGCGCTGCGCACCAGTTTGCTCCGGCTGTTCCCGTGGCGGCAGGTCGTTCCCCTGATCGCCGCGCTCGTTGCAGTGGCGGCGCTGGCCGCCGGCTGCCACCCGGATGTCGCCGTGGACCCCGGGCGGCACTTCACGCCCAGCTTCGCCACTGGAACGGTCATTGGCGAGGCCAACATCCCGATCCCCCCGGAGAACGGCGATCCGAACGGAGGCCAGGTCGACTGGTTCGACACGGGGATCAGTCTGCCCAAGGCTGGATTCTACAGGGTCACAGTCAACGGCACGGTCAACACCACGCCGAATCCCGCGTATGAAGCGTGCGTCGGGCAGCCGTGGCCGTATCCGGGCGGCTCCTGGGGTCCGTTCGGGATCAATGGCACGAACGAGCTGAAGGTGATCCTCCGGTTCGACTACACGTACTGGGCGCTCGGGCTCTCCGCTCCTGACGTCAACAGCCCGACCGCGACGAACTTCGGGTACTACCCGGCCGGCACGCATCTGCTGGCGATGCGGAACGGCGTGAGCGGCGGCGGCAGTGTGACCAGTTCGGACGGCGAAATCTGCCACGCGAACGCCTACCTGATGAGCGGCACGCAGACGATCACGGTCGAACAGGTCCCGCTGCCGGTCGTCCACGCGCTGAAGAACCCCGTCACGTCGAGCGAGGTCGTGACGTTCGTCGCATCGCTGGCGCCGGAGATCACCGAGTTCGATTGGGTGTATGTCGGTCGGGACACCCTGCCGACGCCGATGGGCGCGCCCACTGGCGACCGGATCTGGAGCTGCTCGGGCCAGACGAGCTGCAGCATCCCCGTCTCGAGCAGCGGCCGGATGTACTCCATGGGCAATATCGCGCACAGCGAGCTCGTTTGGGTGAAGGACCCGCCCGTGCGGCTCACGGTGTCGTGCAGCCCGAGCGAGGTCCCGGCCGGCGGAACGACGACGTGCACGGCCGCCACCGCGCCCGCCGGCCAGCCGCTCCAGATCGTGGAGTGGTTCTTCGTGCCCGACTCCGCGACGGCACACGACCAGACGCTCCAGGCGCTGGACTGCGCCACAGAGAACCCGTGCACGACGCACGTCCGGGCCAACGGTACGGTCTACGCGCGGGCGACGGTGGCGGGGATCGAGCAGACGGCGGGGGCGCCGGTGACGCGCGCGAGGCCGCAACTCGAGGTCACGGCGAGCGCCACGCTCGTGCATCCGGGGGACACCGTGGTGTTTACGGCGCAGGCGCCGGGAGCTAGCTCGGTGCAGGTGGGAAGCTGGAGTTGGGTGGTTGACGAGGTCACGGCAGCGGCTCCGAATCTCGCGACCACTACGCAACCGGTATCGGGGCGCATTGGTATCCGCTCGACCGCTGCTGCGACGATGACGTCCGGCTGCGGGACAGGATTGAACCCGTGCATCGTGCCCGTGACCGAAACCGGCCGAATGCAGGTTTCGGCAACGGTCGACGGCGAGCCGCAGTTCGCGGAGAGTCCAGTCGTTCAAGTTGAGTCCCCGCCGCCTGATTCCGTGCCGGCATTGACATGTCCGGCCCAGGTCGAACGCGGGGCGATCGCGATTTGCCAGGTCGCACCTCCATCGGCCTCGGTGATCCGGTGGCGGGTCACCGCCGAGTCCGTTGAACTTGGGAACCCGCCCGACCGGGTCAGCTCGGAAAGGGAATGGAGCGGGCCGATGGTGACTTCAGGAACGGTTTCGGCGGTCGTTCAGAGGGGTGCTGGGGACACGACGCTCACAGCGCACATCGCGGTCACCCCGCGTCCGTGGACCTCATCAGTTCCGACCGTGGCAGATTCCGTGTACGTCAGGTGCCCCGGTCCGACGCGTACGGGCGACTGCCCGTTGCTGGATCCCCCGCAAGGCACCAGGGACAGGGGGATCAGCCAGACGACCCCCCGCTTCGATCAGATCGCCGTCGAAGATTCCGCCCGAGAGGTCACCACGGGCCCGAATACGGGGTACAGCTATCTAGCAGGCGACGCACCGTACACCTTCATGCGCTTCCGCCGGGCGCGATGGGGGGGAAGCCCTTGCCCATGTTCTTCGTGATTACCGGCGCAACGCCGAGAATAATCCGGCCTTGGAACGGGTTGCGTCCGCTACGGCGGCCCTCCGGGACCGCTCGATCTACTCCGAGGCGGCGGAAATTGCGGCCAACCGGTCGGCCTCGGCTCCAATCCGAGTTCAGGCCATCCGAGTAATGTATTTTCAGATAAATCCAGGCCGACTCGACACCTACGAGAGTTTCCTCGCGGGCGACCAGCGCGGCTCCGTAATTGGCTCCGAGGGTCCTGCGGTAGGCGAGGAGCTCGCGCCGGATGCAGTCTCAAGGGCCGCCGCGCTTGCCCAGTCCATCCTCGACGACCCGACCGCGCCCTCGCAAGTCCGGGCGGCTGCAGAACAACTAGCCCGGTCGGCACGTGTTCAGCTCATCTGTCCATCAAGCGTGTCGCTCGACGAGTGCTCACGCCGATAGCGGAAGAAGGGGTGACATCGGCGGCGCCGAGTCGATGCGGGTCCTGACCGATGATGACGCCCGTGAAGGCAGTCATGAATCAGCTGGATCTTAACCCGTTGGCGGGGCCGCAACGGCGCTCACTGCGATGCTGAGCATGCCGAAGCCGGCCGGCAGCGCCGAGGATCGGGTTGTTTCCTGGACCGCTCAGTTGCGCGCACCAAGTCGCCGCCGGCGTCGATGGCCGCCGCGGCCGCCTGGCGAGCGTGAACTCACCGCCGCAGCGGCACGCAGCGTGGCCGATCGGTGCATCCGATGACGGGCGCCGGCCTGGGCCGGCGACGCCCACGGCGGCGGGCCCGACGGCCGACGCGCCACGGCCGCTCCCAATCCGCCAACCGCGAGCGGCCGACGCGCGGTTGGCCGGTCGTGTCTGCCTGGCGCACACAAAACGCCACGCGCGCTTCCGCCCGGAGCGCCGCTGGCGGATCGTGCTCACATACGGCATCGAAAGCGCCACCCGCCTCCCCGGGCGCGGCGATTGGCGGATTCGGTGCGCCCGTGGGCGGACGGGGAGGCGGTCATCGCCGCGATCGAGGCGCCGACGAGGACGCGGCCGCCCGCGCAGCCGGGCCCCGCGGATATCCGCGCCTGCGCGCCCGCGCCGGCATCCCCGCGCGGCCGCCCGCGCCGGCGCGGCGGTGTCGGCGCCCCCGTGCTGGCTTGCTCGGCCCGCGCCGCCAGCCGCACGAGGACAATCGCCGCTACTCCACCACCACCGTCGGCGCCCCCGCCCCGCCCCGCTCCGCCTCCTCGCGCCGTGCCTCCTTCTCGATCC